>DVGP01000077.1 GCA_018712665.1 Candidatus Pelethomonas intestinigallinarum
ACGCCTTTTCCGCCAAAGGGGATTCGCTGCGCTTGCGCCTCGGCCCCTGACGGGTCCTGCGACGCTCGCTCCGCGCAAAGTGTTTTTCCGACGTACACGCCGCCGGAAAAACGATTTGATTTTCTTCCGCCGCCTCCGGGCGGCGGAACTCTGCGAGGCTTTTTTGACGCGCTGAGAGCGGGAGCCTTTTGGCTCCCGCTCTTTTCCTGCTCCGGGAGGGAATGGAGCGGATAAAATGACCGATTTTTTCATGTACAGGAAGGCGGCGCAAGGGCTGGGACGGTCTGGGCGGTCCGCTGCCAACAGCCGACAGCAGGTGCAGGATTTGTCAAGAAAAAGTGCGAAAAAACACTTGAAATTTCGAAAAAAGCATGTATACTGAGGAACCGTTGCAGGGCTCGTGTGTCGGAAGACATCGGACAGCCAGGGGAGGATCCCTCTGGTCTCTCTGAGTGGATACGACATAAATGAGCAAAAAATCTATGCAACGCGAGGAGAACAATACATGAGACACGCACGTAAGAACTGGTTGGCTGCGGCCCTGGCGCTGGTCATGGCGCTGACGCTGCTGCCCGCCAACGCGCTGGCCGCTTTCGGCCAGACCCGGGAGACCGGGACCCGTCACCAGGCCGGCTCCGCCCAGGAGCTGAAGGAGGCCCTGACTGCGGCCCAGCCTGGCGATGTGATTGCCCTCACCGGGGATATCACCGTGACCAATGAGGACGCCGGCCTGCCCCGGAACGAGGCCGTGGTCACCGTACCGGGCGGCGTCACCCTGGACGGCGGCGGATTCAGCATCATCGCCGCCGAGAGCTGGAGCAAGGAGCTCGCCAACAGCATCGTGGGCGCCACCTCCGGCCAGGTCGTGATCCGGGACCTGACCATCGTGGGTAACGAGAACACCAAGCACGGCGTCAACATCTACTCCGCCCCCGAGGCGGAGGGCGAGGCCCGCACCAGCGTGGAGTTGGAGGATGTGACCATCGAGAACAGCGGCAACGCCGGCCTGGTGGTGGCCAACTCCGTGGTCACCGCCGCGGGCCTGACCACCCGGGGCAACGCCTGGGGCGCCGTGAACGTGGACCTGGGCGTCCCCAGCTTCACCATGACCGACAGCCGCCTGGAGGAGGACGTCCAGATCTGGACCGAGACAGCCGACGCCGAGATCGAGGCTGAGGGCCTGGACCTGGTGGTCAAGGGCGTGGGTGACGGCACCCTGAAGGGCTACACCTACATCACCGATGACGTATCCAAGCTGGGCGAGGCCTACGACGAGGAGAACAAGACTGTCTATACCGCTCTGGAGGAGGCCGTCAAGGCTCCCGAGGTCCGCGGCCTGCGCCTGGTCCGCGACGTGACTGTGGGCAGCGGCCAGTCCATCACCATTCCCGAGACCGTGACCCTGACCATCGGCGACGGCGTGACCCTGACCGTGGAGAACGGCGGCACCCTGACCAACGACGGCGAGATCGTGGTGGAGGACGGCGGCCAGCTGGACGGCGATATCGACGGCGACGATGAGGCCGTCAAGCACCGCTACACCGTCCGCTTCGACGCCAACGGCGGCGAGAACGTGGCCTCTCAGACCGTGGAGAGCGGCGCGGAGATCGAGCTGCCCCAGGCCGTCCGGGAGGGCTATGACTTCCTGGGCTGGGAGCTGAACGACGAGACCTACGCCGCCGGTGAGAAGTACACCGTCACCTCCAGCGTGACCTTCACCGCCCAGTGGCAGGAGAGCGACGAGGACGGCGATAATGGGGACGAGGAGTGGGAGAACCCCTACGCCGATGTGGCTGCCAATCAGTGGTTCTACGCCGCCGTCCAGTACGTCAGCGAGAACAATCTGATGAATGGCGTGGCGGAGAACGCCTTTGGCCCCGACATCCACACCACCCGGGGCATGCTGGTGACCATCCTCCACCGCATGGAGGGTGAGCCCCAGGCCGGCGAGCACAGCTTTACCGACGTGGCCGAGGACAAGTACTACGCCGACGCCGTGGCCTGGGCCGCTGAAAACGACATTGTCAACGGTTACAGCGACACCGTGTTCGCCCCCGAGAAGGCCATGTCCCGGGAGGAGATGGCGGTGGTCCTCTACCGCTACGCCCAGTACAAGGGATGGGACGTCTCCGCCCAGGGCGACCTGTCCCGCTACGCTGACAGCGAGAGCGTCAGCGCCTGGTCCACCGAGGCCATGACCTGGGCTGTGGGCGCCAAGGTCATGGACGGCATGGACGGCCGCCTGGCTCCCCAGGGCGACGCCCTCCGCTCCCAGACCGCCACTGTGCTCATGCGCGTGAGCACCCTGGCCGGCAACTGAGGACGGAACTAAAACGGAGTAAAACAAACAGCCCTGTGCCGCCGGTAAGGCGGCACAGGGCTGTTTTTGCCATTTTGAGAGCGGCTCCGTGCTATTTGAAAGGGGAGATCACACCAGGAACAGCTCCGCCAGAAACACCACCAGACAGCTGGCCACCGCCACCTGGAAGAGGCTGCCGCCGAACCAGGCCAGGGCGGCCCCGGCGACCAGGGCCAGGAGCCCCGCCAGGGGGCTCTCGGTGGCCTCCACGATGGCGGGAAAGGTCATCACCGCCAGGGTGACGTAGGGGACATAGTAGAGGAAGGAGCGGAGGGTCCGGCTGCGGATCTCCCGGCGGATGAGGACCAGGGGGGTGGCCCGGATCAGGAAGGCCACCAGGGCGGAGATGAGGATGTAGAGCCAGATGTTCATGGGGAGACCTCCTCGCTTGTGTCGCGCTCCTGGTCCTCCGCCACCGGGAAGAGCAGGGCCGCCCCCAGGGAGATGGCTACGGTGAGGACGATGGTCCGCACCCCGGAGGACACGGCGGCCAGGACCGGCAGGGCCCCGGCGATGTAGCTGGCGGCGAAGCTCAGCAGCACCAGGGCCAGCACCACCCGGCTGCGCCGGGCGGGGGGGACGATGATGGCCAGAAACATGCCGTAGAGCCCCACGCTCAGGGCGCTGACCAGCCGGGGCGGCAGCACGTTGCCCAGCACCACCCCCAGGAAGGTCCCCAGGGCCCAGCTGGGGATGGACACCGACATGGCCCCGTAGGTGTAGAAGGGGTTCAAACGGCCGGGGACGGCGGCGGAGACGCCGAAGATCTCGTCGGTGATGCCGAAGCCCACCAGGGCCCGGTGGACCAACGGGGCGTCCGAGGCCAGCTTCTGGCTCAGGGAGCAGCTCATCAGCAGGTACCGGGCGTTGGACACCAGGGCCATGACGGCCATCTCCCAGTAGCCGGCCCCCGCCGCCACCAGGGAGATCACCGCGTATTCCCCGGCGGAGGCGTGGTTGAGGAGGCTGGACACCGCCGCCTGAACGGCGGAGAAGCCGGCGTTCCGTGCGGCGATGCCCAGGGTGAAGGCCACGGCGAAGTAGCCCAGGGCAATGGGCACCCCGTCCCGCAGGCCGTCCTGATACCAAATTCGGTTGCTTTTCATGGGATAGGGACCTCCATCTGGATGGATGGGAAAGGCAGGGAAAAGCGCCGCCTCCGGGCGGCGCTTCAGCCTGTCAAAAAGCCTCGCAGAGTTTTGCGCCGCGCACGGCGCGAAATAAAATCAAATCGTTTTTCCGGCGGCGTGTACGGCGGAAAAACACTTTGCGCGGAGCGAGCGTCGCAGGGCCCGACAGGGGCCGAGGCGCAAGCGCAGCGAATCCCCTTTGGCGGAAAAGGCGTCAGCCTTTTTCGACAGCCTCAAGCGCCGCCTCCGGGCGGCGCTTTCAGCGAAGGGGGAATATGCCCCGGCGTTACAGGAGCTTGCTCAGGGCCGCTTTATCACCCACCAGCACCACGTCGGGGTGCATCTGGAGGATGGAGGCGGGCACCTCGGGGACCACGGGGCCGGTGAAGGCGGCCTTGACGATGTCCGCTTTGCTCTCCCCGGAGACCACCACCAGGATCTGCCGGGCCTGCATGATGGACTTGATGCCCATGGTGATGGCCCGGCGGGGCACCTCCTCCCGGGAGGCAAAGAAACGGGCGTTGGCCTCGATGGTGCTCTCGGTCAGGTCCACCACGTGGGTCTCCAGCTCAAAGGCGTGGCCGGGCTCGTTGAAGCCGATGTGGCCGTTGTGGCCCATGCCCAGGACCTGGATGTCGATGCCGCCCATGTCCCGGATCACCTGGTTGTAGCGCAGGCACTCCGCCTCCGGGTCCGCCGCCATGCCGTTGGGCACATTGGTGCTGGCCGGGTCGATGTTCACGTGGTCGAACAGGTTGGTCTGCATGAAGTAGCGGTAGCTCTGGTCGTGGGTGGGGGCCAGGCCAACATATTCGTCCAGATTCACCGTCCGCACCTGGCTGAAATCCAGGTCGCCCTTGTTGTACCAGTCGATAAGCTGCTGGTACATGCCCACGGGGGTGGACCCGGTGGCCAGACCCAGCACGGAGTTGGGCTTTAGAATCACATGGGCGGAGACGATATTGGCCGCCTTGCGGCTCATGCCCTTGTAGTCGTCGGCAACATAGATCTTCATTTGGACAGCTCCTCTCGGTCTTAAGATGTGTACCGGGTACAGCATAGCCCAAGAACGGGAAAAAGGCAAGGGTTGTCCCCGACTTTTTCCCGTTCTTGGGCAAATTTTTTCATCGGGCGGTCAGGATGCCTCTGATCTCCGGCGGCGGAGGGGGAGCCGGGGGCTTTGGAGCGCGTCGATGATCAGGGAGGAGACGGTAACCGTCACCAGGGAGAAGGCGATGCGCCGGAGGGGGATATAGCTCAGGGACAGCAGCAGTACCGTCAGGTCGGTGAACAGATAGGCCCGGGAGAGGCGCCAGCCGGTGGCCTTGGAGATCACCAGGGCCAGGGCGTCGTCCCCGCCGCAGCTGCCGCCCTGGCGGACCACGATCCCCACCCCCACGCCGACGAACAGGCCCCCCAGCAGGGCCGCCGCCAGGGGGTGGGCGCTCAGATCCGGCAGCATGGGCGGGAAGCTCTCCCACAGCCGAAAGAAAGCGGACATCCCCACGGTGGCCACGGCGGACCACCGCAGAAAGCTCCAGCCCAGGGACCGCAGGGCCAGGGCGTAGCAGGCCAGGTCCAGCAGCAGGCTGCACAGGGAGCTGGGGATGCCCAGCCAGTGCTCCGCCAGCAGCAGCAGTCCCAGTACGCCCCCCTCGGTGACGCCGGTGCGGCGGTGGATGTTGTAGATGCCGAAGGAGGCGATGGCCGCCCCCAGGAGCACGAGGGCCGTCCGTCCGGCCAGAGGCCCCCACTGGATCTGTTTCCATTTTTGCCTCATTTCGTTCACGTCCTCTCTTCCCCCATAGGATAAACCCTGGTATAATACCAAGGTCAAGAGAAATTTTTCGGAGGACCGCCCATGAAGGACTTCTATAAGATCAGCGAGATCTCCCGGCTCTACGGCGTGGGGCCGGACTCCCTGCGCTACTACGAGCGGCTGGGGCTGCTCCGCCCCCGGCGGGACGAGGACAACGGCTACCGGCTCTACAGCCTGCGGGACATCTACAAGCTGAGCGTGATCCGGGACCTGCGGACCCTGGGCCTCTCCATGGTCCAAATCAAGGAGTACCTGGACGGCCAGAGCGTGGAGAGCACCCTGGCCCTGCTGGAGCGGGAGGAGGACTTGCTTTCCCGGCAGATCCACCAGCTCCAGGCCCGGCGGGAGACCCTGGCCCGGCGGGAGGCGGCGCTGTTCCATGCCCGGGAGGTCCGGGACGGGCAGGTCCGGGTCCTGGAGCTGCCGGACCGGCCGGGAGTGTCCCTCAGCGAGTATATCACCCGGGACGAGGAGATGGACTTTGTCATCAAGCGCCTCCACAAGCGTCACGAGGAGCGGCTCCAGGACTTCGGGGACCTGTCCGTGGGGGCCTTCTTCTCCATGGAGGACCTGGTCCGGGGGCTGACCAACCGATACCGGTCGGTGTTCTTCCTGCTGCCCGGGGAGGGGGCGGAGGGGGACTTCCTGCTGCCCGGGGGGACCCACCTGTCTCTCTATTACCGGGGGAGCTATGAGCAGAACGGGGCGCGGGTGCGGCAGCTGCTGGACTGGGCGGTGGCGGAGGGGTGGGCCCCGGTGGGGGACGCCTTTGAGCTCTACCACATCGACAACCGCCATACCGCCCGGCCGGAGGAGCTCCTCACGGAGATCCAGCTCCGGGTCCGAAGGCCGGAGGGATAGGGGTCGCTTTCCGGCGGGCCCCCTTTTCCGCGGAGGCGGATCGAGAAAAGAGGTTCCCGCGTGAGAGCGGGAACCTCTGCTACGTCTGTAAATAAGGCGGCCGGTTATCCTTTTATACCGGCGGCCGGAGCTCCTCTGCCGCCGGGGGAGCGGCCGGGTCAGCAGACCGGGCCCGCAGCCGGGCCTTCTCCTGAAGGACGCTGGCGGCATACCGGCAGGCCGCCGCCCCGCCCCAGAGGAGGAAAGCGGAGAACACCAGGTCGTCCAGCTCGTCCATGACGAAGATCAGGGCGGTGCTCATGCCGCTGGCCATGGTCAGCCGCGCCGCCGCCAGCAGCAGGGCCAGGGTGCAGGGAATGGCGGCGATCATCAGCAGCAATGCCGCCAGCTTCACCGCGCCCCCCGCTATGGACAGGTTGGAGGCGGCCGCGCTCTCCTCGTACAGGGTAAACCACTTCTGCTTCTTGTTCATCAGGGCCTCCTTATATCACGTGTCAGTCGTAGATGGAATCGCTGTCCCGGGACAGGATCACGCCGGTGACGGCGTCGATCTCAAACTCATACTCCGTAGTTCCCAGAACGATCTTCACCTCATACTCCGCCCGGCCGTCGTCCCAGTCGAGACGCGCGTAGCGCACGTCGCTGTCCGCGGCGCCGGAGACCTCCGCCAGAGCGATGCGCTTGGCCTCGGCCTCGCCGATGTAGTCGCCGGTGTCGGTGCCGCTGCTGGGGGCGTAGTGCTCCGCGTCGTAGTCGAAGGAGAGGATCTCGCCGCTGGCGGCGTCGATCTCGTAGTCGTACTCCTTGTAGTCGGCGGTGTAGAACTCCACATCATAGACCTGCCGGCCGTCGTCCCAGTCCAGCTTGGCCCGGACGAAGCTGACCTGGTCGCTAGTGAGGCCGGCGTGGGCCAGGGCGATCTCCCGGGCCCGGTCCTCGGTGATCAGGCCCGTGCCGGTGCTGTTGTTGAAGCTGTCCGCGTCAGTGACCAGGGGAGCGTCGCCGGTGAGGGAGACGGTGCGGGAGGCGGCGTCCCAGCTCACGCTCTTGCCCATGAGGCTGCCGATGGCCCGGATGGGAAGGTACACGGAGCCGTTGTAGAGCAGGGGGTAGACGGTGTTCCCGGCGGCGTCGGTGAAGCTGCGGGTCACGCCGTCCACGGTGACGGTGACGTCAGGGGAGAGGCGGGCGGTGACGCTGGCGGGGGCGGCGCCGCTGTCCGGTGTGCCGGAGACGGTTCCGCTGGTGCGGGTCCCGCTGAGGGAGACGGTCCGGGTGCTGGCGTCCCAGTTGACGTTCTTGCCCATGAGTTCGCCAATGGCCCGGACGGGCAGATAGGTGGTGCCGCTGTAGAGGATGGGGTGGACCTCGTCGCCGTTGACGTTGTAGAAGGTCTGGGCCGTGCCGTCCACGGTGACGGTGACGTCCGGGGAGAGCTGGGCGGTGACGTCGCTGCCGGCGGCGCCGGCGGCCATGGTCAGGGCGCCCACCGTTACCACGGCGCACAGCAGGAAGGCGGCGAGGCGCCGGGACAGCTTGTTTCTCAGTTTCATCGTAATTTCCTCCTGAATAATTGATAGATATTTTAATTATTTATTTCGTTTCGGCGGCGGCGTTCAGCGGGAGCGGAGATCCGCCTCCCAGCTGCGGATGGCGCCGCTGTACCCGTCGATGGTGAACTCGTACTCTGTGCCGTCGTACCAGATCGCGCCCTCGTATTCCAGCCGTCCGTCGTCCCGGTCCAGCTCAAACTCGTAGATGTCGTCCACGGTGGCCCCGGGCACCTCCGCCAGGGCGATCTCCTTGGCCTGGTCGGCTGTGATGGCGGTGGCGCTGTCAGCGGGAGCGGTGTATCCCTCCGCGTCGAAGTCGGAGGAGAGGATGGTCCCGTCGGCGGCGTCAATCTCATAGTCGTATTCGGTGTAGTCGGCGGTGTAGAACTCCACATCGTAGACCAGACGGCCGTCGTCCCGGTCCAGCTGGGTCTTCAGGAAGGTGACCTCCTCGGCGGTAAGGCCCGCGTCCGCCAGGGCGATCTCCCGGGCCTGGTCCTCGGTGATGGCGGCGCTCCCGTCAGTGGACTGGGAGGAGGTCCCGGAGGAATTTGCGCCGTCCGCCGAGGCGCCGCCGTCTGTGGCCTGGGCCGGCTGGGACTGGTCCTCGCTGCTGTCGATGATCACGCCGGTGACGGCGTCGATGTCGTACGCATAGGTCCGGCCGTTGGCGGTAAAGTCCACGGCGTAGTAGTCCGTGCCGTTTTGCCGGTCCAGGCCGGCGGTGGAAAAGACTGCCGCGGACTCGGACACCCC
>DVGP01000078.1 GCA_018712665.1 Candidatus Pelethomonas intestinigallinarum
ATATTTTACTTAATTGGGTAATAACGGCAGATGCCGCTATTATACATAATTTGCGCGCCGTACGCCCGGAGGGCGACGACAGCGCGGGGTGAGAGATCCCCAAAAGGAGAAAAATGAATATGAATCGAAGCAGCAAAGTCCATCGGATCACACTGACGGCGATACTGATGGCAGTCATCCTCCTGATGAGCTTCACGCCGCTGGGGTACTTAAGGGTAGGGATCGTATCCATTACCTTTTTGGCGATCCCGGTGGTGATCGGGGCGATCCTGCTGGGGCCGATGTACGGCGGACTGCTGGGAGCTGTGTTTGGCCTGACCAGCTTTGCCCAGTGCTTTGGAATGGACGTGTTCGGCACGACGCTGATGGGGATCAATCCCATCGCCACTTTCGTCGTCTGTCTGATCCCCCGAGTCCTGATCGGTGTGATCGCGGGCCTTCTCTACCGCCTGCTGCGGCGGTGGGACCGGGCCGGCCTATGGTCCGCTGTGGTAACGGCGGTGGTGGGCTCACTGACCAACACCGTGTTTTTTATCGGCATGGTCATTCTCTTTTTCCAGAGCACGTATTTTGGAGGACAGGGAGTCCTGGCCATCATCCTCGCCTTCTTCTCCATCAACATCCCTCTGGAGGCGGTGACATGCGGCTTGCTGGGCGGCGCCCTCAGCCGGGTGCTTGCCCGCTTTCTGGTCCGCGACTGAAACACATTTCCGTTTTCTGCCGCCGCCCCTGCCCGGGGCGGCGGTTTTGCTGGGCTCTTGCCCCCACAGGATCAAGAATTGTGAACAGCCCGTAAAATTCCTGTCCACCCTATGGAAAAAATGGGGAAGATAGTATATACTATGAAGGATTTGACAGAAGAAGGAGAGACTGTTACATGACGCGGCAGAATCTCATGGACAATGTATACCTGACCTACGTCCCATCGGAGAAATTCAAAACCAGCTTTCTCAGCGCCCAGATGGTGGTCCCTCTGGCCCCAGAGACCGCGGGGCTCAACGCCCTGCTGGTGAATGTTCTGGGCCGGGGGACCCTCCGCTGCCCGGATATGGCGGCCATCGCCCGGGAGCTGGACCTGCTCTACGGGGCACGGCTGGAGCCCAGCGTGCGGAAGAAGGGAGAGAACCAGACCTTCGGCTTTGTGGCCTCCTGCGTGGACGACCGGCTGCTGCCGGCAGGGGAGCGGCTGCTGGAGCCTCTGGCGGACCTGATGGGGGAGATGTTCCTCAGCCCCGCCACCCGCAACGGGAGGCTCCGGGGCGACTACGTGGACAGCGAGCGGGAGAATCTGGCGGATCTGATCCGCAGCGAGATCAACGACAAGCGGTCCTACGCCGCCCGGCGGCTCATCGCCGAGATGTGCGCCGGGGAGCCCTATGGCGTCAGCCGCCTGGGGGAGGCCCGGGGGGTGGAGCGGATCTCCCTGCATAAGCTCAACAGCCACTATCAGGCCCTGCTGCCCCGGGCCCGGCTGGAGCTGTTCTACTGCGGCTCCGCCCCGGAGAAGCGGGTGGCGGGTCTGTTCACGCGGGCCTTCGCCGCACTGCCCCGGCAGGGGAAGCAGATCGAGCCAGCCCCCACAGTCCGCCGGGAGGCCCCGGCGGAGCCCCGGGTCATTACCGAGGAGATGGACGTGGCCCAGGGGAAGCTTGGGGTGGGTTTCCGCACCATGAGCGATGACGGCGCGGCCACCATGATCATGAACAGCATGTTCGGCGGCACAAGCACCTCCAAACTCTTTCTCAACGTCCGGGAGAAGCTCAGCCTGTGCTACTACGCCGGCAGCAGTTATCACCGGAAGAAGGGGCTCATCACCGTGTCCTCCGGAATTGAGACGAAAAACTACCAGCGGGCTCTGGACGAGATCATGACCCAGCTGGAGGCCCTGCGCCGGGGGGAGTGGGAGGACTGGGAGCTGGAGGGGGCCAGGAGCAGCCTCCGCAACGCCCTGCGGTCCATGGAGGACTCCGCCTCGGCGCTGGAGGACTTCACCATGGGCCAGATGGCCACCGGAAGCGACGAGACCATCCCCGGCCTGCTCTCCGCCGTCGAGGCGGTGACCCCGGAGCGGGTCCGCCAGGCGGCGGAGCAGGTGCGGCCGGATACGATCTATTTTCTCAAGGGAAAGGAGGCGGAGGAATGAGCGTTCAGGAGTATCCAAAGCTGGGGGAGCGGGTGACCCGGCTCCGCCTCCATAACGGCCTGGAGGTCGTGGTGGTCCACAAGCCCTACCACGCCAAGCGGTACGCCTTCTTCGCCACCCGCTACGGCGGCATGGACCTGCGCTTCCGCCTGGACGGAGTCTGGCGGGACACCCCCGCCGGCATCGCCCACTACCTGGAGCACAAGATGTTCGACACCCGGGAGGGGAACGCCCTCCAGGAGCTGGCGAAAAACGGAGCCGTGGACAACGCCTTCACCTCCAACGCCATCACCGGCTACTACTTCGAGTGTACCGAGAAGTTCTATGAGAGCCTCCGCATCCTCCTCTCCTTTGTCTCCGAGCCCTACTTCACCCAGGAGAGCGTGGACAAGGAGCAGGGCATCATCGCCCAGGAGATCCGCATGATCGAGGACGAGCCGGACTGGCGGGTCTACGCCAATCTGATGGAGTGCCTCTACGCCAGCCACCCGGTCCGGGTCCCTGTGGCCGGATCGGTGGAGAGCATCAAGGCCATTACGCCCCAGGTCCTTTACGACTGCCACAAGGCATTCTACACGCCGGCCAATATGGTCCTGGTATGCGTAGGGGACGTGGAAGCGGCGGAGGTGGCCGCCCTGGCCACTGAGATTCTGCCGGGAGAGAGCGGACCTGTGATCGAGCGGGACTACGGGGAAGAACCTCCGCTCCCCGTGGGGCAGGAGCGGGAGATGACCATGGAGATCTCCATGCCCACCTTCCTGGGGGGATGGAAGTGCCGCCCCGTCCAGACAGGGGAGGATCTGCTGCGCCGGAGCATCATCGGGGACATGGCCTGCGACGTGCTCTTCGGGGACAGCAGCCCCCTCTACACCAGCCTCTACGAGGAGGGGGCCATCAACGGCAGCCTGGGGGGAAATTTCGACGTGCTCCCCGGGGCGGCCTACCTCTATGTAGGGGGCGACGCCAAGGACCCCCGGGACGTGTTCCACCGCATCGCCGCCGAGACCCGGCGGCTGGGGGAGGAGGGCATCGACGAGGCCTTTTACTGCCAGATCCGCCGCGCCAGCTACGGCCAGATGCTCCGCAGCCTCAACTCCTTTGAGAACATCGCCGTCAGCATGGCGGAGGGCTATTTCCGGGGCTTTGACTACTACCGGTTCCCGGAGATTTTCGAGACCGTCACCAAGGCCGACGTGGAGGCCTTCCTCCGGGAGGAGCTGACGGAGGAGCACGCCGCTCTCTCCATCATCTGGCCCTGTGAGCGCCAGTAAAACGGAATCCATTACCATTTCATACTCCTGAAGGAGGACAATTACCATGCAAGCGAGAAGCGATATGCCCATCAGCTTTCCCGGTCTCTTCGGGGACTGGGAGTTCAACCCGGACCCGGTGGCCATCCACTGGGGAAACGGGATCTACTGGTACGGCATCATCATTGTGGCGGGCCTGCTGCTGGCGGTGCTGTTCTGCTGCCGCCAGGCCAAGCGATACGGCCTCACCGAGGACAACGTCTACGACCTGATCATCTGGGAGCTGCCCCTGTGCGTCATCGGCGCCAGGGTCTACTACGTCATCTTCTATCTGGACCTGTACCGGCGGGCCGACGGCACTCTGGACTGGATGGCCATGCTGCGGATCTGGGACGGGGGATTGGCCATCTACGGGGCGGTGATCGTGGCCTTTTTCGTGCTGATGATCTTCTGCAAGATCAAGAAGCTGTCCTTCGGGGCCTTCGCGGACCTGGGATGCATGGGCCTGCTCATCGGACAGGCTATAGGGCGTTGGGGGAATTTCATCAACCGCGAGGCCTTCGGCGGGGAGACCGACCTGCCCTGGCGGATGCGGCTGTGGACCTCCGCCACGGAGTACATCGAGGTCCATCCCACCTTCCTCTACGAGAGCCTGTGGAATCTCATCGGTCTGCTCCTCATCGTCTTCGTCATCTCCAAGGCCCGGACCTTCGACGGGGAGAACGCCTGCTTCTACTTCATCTGGTACGGCATCGGCCGGACCTGGATCGAGGGGATGCGCACCGACAGCCTGTACCTGTTTGACTGGACCCTGTTTGGTCAGCCCATCCGGGTGTCCCAGGCCCTCAGCGTGGTGCTGGTGGTCGTCGCCTTCGTGGTGCTGATCATCGGCAAGCGCCGCCACCCCCACGGGAAGGAGGACCTCTTCGTCACCCGGCAGGCGGCCCTGGCTGCCCAGGCGGCGGCTGCGGAACCTGTCTCGGCGGAGCCCGACGGAGCGGAAAATGCCGCCCCGGCGGAGGCTGTTTCTGAGACTGCTTCGGAGGCCGGGGAGACCCCAGCCCAGGCGGCGGAGCCCGCCCCGGACGGGGAACAAACGGAGAAGGCGGAATAAAGAAAAGCACAGGGAGACCGGCGCGGCT
>DVGP01000079.1 GCA_018712665.1 Candidatus Pelethomonas intestinigallinarum
ACCTTACACCAGACCGGTCCCTCTCTGCGCGTCCGCGGCGGGCGTACTCCTCCCTGTCACAGCCGTTCTCTTACTGGTACAGTATACCCAAAGCCCGGCGGTTTGTCAACCCGGTATCGGGGAGCGGGCGGAGCTTTCCGATGCGCGGGGCCTGCGCGAGCCAGCTCAGCCGGATGGCGCGCCTGGGTGTTTCCCCGCTGCAATCCCCGCCGATCGTCCGGTGATCGTACATCCTCCGCCTATCGTGTTCTTGACAGCGTGGATGAAGATTCTGTATAATGTATAAAAGAAGTGAAAAACTTGCCCACGGACAGGGACGCGATTGAGGGGAGGTACGGTATGAAAGGTAAGTTTGGACTCTGTCTCTTTCTTGGCCTCGCGGCGGAGGGAGCACTCCGGTTCCTGGTCATCCCCCGGATGGGGTGGCCGGCGGGGCTGGCCTTCGCCCTGGCAGCAACGGCCCTGATCCTGGGCCTCTATCTGCTTCTCACCCAGGGCAGCCCCATGGCAGGGGCCCGAGGGCGGCTGCTGACCTTTCTCTGGACGGCGCTGGCCGCTATGACGGTAGCAGTACAAGAGGAAGCCGGGGCGCTCCTGGCGGCCTTTTTGCTGCTGACAGCCCAGGAGGCGGCGGCCCTGTGGCTGGACTGGAGAAATGTTCGGTGCTCCAGCTGCGGAAAGCACCTGCCTCTCTTCGGGGACATGGATCGGTGCGCCGCCTGCAAAACCGCTTTTCCCGCGTGAGGCCCAAACAAATACAGCGAGCCCCGGGCCGTATGGCCCGGGGCTCGCTGTATCCTGGGATGTAAGGTGACATAAGTTTCCGCACAAATGATACACCTCTCCTTCAGGCGGCCCGGCAGCGGCGGAAGTCCTGGAATACCAGGGCTTTCGCCGCTCCTTTCATTCCCCGCTTAACAAAAAGCACAGGAGCAGATTGACATAACCAGGAAAGAATTACCAAGGGAACAGCGGAAGAAAATTGCCAGTTTTTGCAGATATTCCCTTGACGAGTTAGTTCCCGTCATGTATGATTAGCGTGTAACTTTTTGTCATTTTTTCTTACTGAAGTTGACATAATCTTAAGGCTGGGTCCCCGGTCGGGAAGGCAGAAGCGGTAACTATGATTCGATTGACAGACGTGGTGAAGGAGTACCCCAACGGCGTCCATGCCCTCAACGGGCTGACGATGGAGATACAGGACGGGGAGTTCGTCTTTATGGTGGGCCCCTCGGGCAGCGGAAAGAGCACGGTGATCAAGGTCCTCATCGGCGAGGTGGAGCCCACCCAGGGCCGGGTGATGGTCAACGGCTTCTCCCTGCGGAACATCAAGGAGCGGCAGATCCCCCTGCTGCGGCGGACGGTGGGGGTCATCTTCCAGGATTTCCGCCTCATCGAGCACAAGAGCGTCTACGACAACATGGTCTTCGCCATGCGGGCGGTGGGGGCCGGGCCCAAGGAGATCAAAAAGCGCATCCCCTACTGCCTGGACCTGGTGGGCCTGGCCAACAAGAGCCGCCGCCTGCCCTCGGAGCTCTCCGGCGGCGAGCAGCAGCGGGTGGCCATCGCCCGGGCCCTGCTGAACAACCCCAGCACCATCATCGCCGATGAGCCCACGGGGAATCTGGACCCCGCCCGGTCCCTGGAGATCATGCGCCTGCTGGAGCGGATCAACGCCCTGGGCACCACCGTGCTGGTGGTGACCCACGAGAAGGATCTGGTCGAACGCTTTGACAAGCGGGTGGTGATGCTGGAGCGGGGCCGGGTGGTCAGCGACGGCATCGGCTACTATGGGAGGAGGGCGAAGGCGCAATGAGCAGACACAATTTCGCCTACTTCGCCCGGGAGGGCGCCTACAACATGTTCAGCCACGGCTTCATGTCCTTCGCCGCCATCGGCATCACCGTGGCCTGTCTTCTGATCATGGGGACCTTCACCCTGGTGGCGGTGAACGCCAACGCCATGCTGGAGGACATGGAGTCCACCAACCAGATGCTGGCCTTCGTGGACGAGAGCTTGACGGAGGAGGAGGCCCGGGCCCTGGAGGACGACCTGCTGGCAGTGCCCAATGTGCGGGCGGTGACCTTTATCTCCAATGCCCAGGCGGCGGAGGAGTTCCGGGCCCGGTATGAGGACGAGGAGCTGTTCCAGGGCCTGCCCGACGACAACTTCCGCCACCGCTTCGCCATCGAGCTGGTGGACATCGGGTATATGAGCGAGACAAGAGAGGCCATCGAGGCGGTGCCCGGGATCGGCGAGGGCAACGTCAACGCCTACGAGGACGAGGCCGCCGGCTTCATTACCCTGCGGAACGTGGCGGGGGTGGTGTGCGTGGTACTCATCGCCGTGCTGCTGGTGGTGTCGGTGTTCATCATCGCCAACACCATTAAGCTCACCACCTTTGACCGCCGGGACGAGATCGCCATCATGAAGATGGTGGGCGCCACCAACGGCTTCATCCGCTGGCCCTTCGTCTATGAGGGCTTCCTGATCGGCCTGTTCTCCGCGGTCATCGGCTTCTTCCTCCAGTGGGGGCTCTATGAGGCTGTGGCCCGGTCCGTGGCCTCCAACGACACCATCAATCTGATCAACGTGGTGCCCTTCCAGGACCTCTGGGGCTATGTGGCCCTGATCTTTGCCGCCGCCGGCATGGTCATCGGCGTGGGAGGGAGCCTGTCCGCCATCCGCCGGTTCCTGCTGGTGTGAGCGGCACGATCCCCCGGAATGGGAGTAGCAAAGGAGCAACGCTGTGAAAAAACTGTGGAAACGATTGGGAAAATTCTGCTGTGTCGGTGTATTTCTGCTGGCGATCCTGGCGCCTGACGCCGCGCCCCTGGCAACCACCGCCCAGGCGGTGACCCAGGCGGAAATCGACGCCCTGGAGGAGGACGCCGAGGACCTGGCCCAGCAGCGGCAAGAGGTCCGAAGCGAGCTGGCCGACCTGCGCAACAGCCGGTCCGACGCTCTGGAGGAGCGCCGGCTGCTGGACCAGCAGATCACCCTGACGGAGCAGGAGATCGCCAACACCGAGAGCCAGATCTCCGGCTATGAGGCCCTGCTGGCCCAGACGGCCCTGGAGCTGGAGCAGAACCAGCAGGAGGAGGCGGAGCAATACGCCCTCTTCTGCGAGCGGGCCCGGGTGATGGAGGAGGAGGGAACCCCCTCCTACTGGTCGGTGCTCTTCCAGGCTGAGAGCATCTCCGACTTTTTAAGCCGCCTCTCCGACATTCAGATGGTCCTGGACTACGACCAGCAGGTGCTGGACGATCTGCGGACCATCCGGGCCGAGATCGAGGAGCGTCAGGCCTACCAGCAGCAGCTCATGGACGACGCCCAGTCCGCCCGGGACACCCTGGAGGCCCAGCGGCTGGACCTGGAGGAGCAGCGGGAGGAGGCCAACCGGCTGGTTCAGGAGCTGGAGGCCAATATGGCGGCCAATGAGGAGACCCTCCAGGCCATCGACGAGGAGGAGGAGCGCATCCAGCAGGAGATCGTGGAGAAGTCCAACCAGCTGGCCCTGGAGATGGGCTGGACCGCCACCGCCGGGGGCTATATCTGGCCGGTGACCTCCAGCCGCCGTCTGACCTCCAACTACGGCCCCCGGAACACCGGCATCGCCGGGGCCTCCACCAACCACAAGGGCGTGGACATCGGAGGCGTGGGCTACGACACAAACGTGCTGGCCACCAAGGACGGCATCGTCATCACCTCCACCTACTCCAGCTCCTACGGCAACTACGTGGTCATCAGCCACGGTCCCGGCAACACCACCCTCTACGCCCACATGTCCTCCCGGTCCGTCAGCGAGGGGGATATGGTCACCCAGGGCCAGATCATCGGCGTCACCGGCTCCACCGGCATCTCCTCCGGCCCCCACCTCCACTACGAGATCACCGAGAACGGCAGCCGGGTAGATCCGAAGCAGTACCTCCCCGGCTGGATTCAGGCGTGGTGAGAAGGCCGCTGGACGGATACATAGGGACTTTTTCAAAAGCTGGGATAAAACCGCCCTCCGCCCCATACCATGGAGCGGGGGGCGGTATACCTTGCCCTCCCGGAATGGAGGGCAAGCGATGCTGGGATACATCATCTACGGAGACGGCCCAAAGCGGCCGGAGCTGGGGGAACGGCGGCTGCTGGGCGTTCCCTTTCTGACACTGTCCATGGGCCAGCCGCCCCGTCCCCATGGGCCTCTGGCCCGTCGCCGGGCCCTGCTGGCCGCCCGGCAGATGCGGGAGCGGGGGGTCCGCAGCGCGGTGTTTCCGGTGGACTTCCCCTATACCGCCCTCTTTCTGGGCCAGGGGATCTGCCCTGTGGACACCCTTCCTCTGCGGCGGGCCCTGGCGGCGCCTCTGACCCGCCGGAAGCTGGAGTCCATGGGCCTGGGCCCCACCCAGGCGGTGGTGGCGGTGTCCGCCCAGCGGCTGATTCGGGAGGCGGAGGACGCTGTCCGGTCCCTGGCTCTCAGCTTCCGGTATGTGCTGCTCTCCGCCGGGGACAGCGGAGAGATCCTCGCCCGGGAGCTGCGGCGGGAGTACGGCATATCCCTCCTGCTGGACCCCGCCCGGGACCAGCTGGACCGTGCGGACGCCCTGCTGCTCTACGCCCCCCGGCCGGACCTGGCCGGGGACAACGCCGTTTTGTGGGGCCTCTACCCCGGCGGGGAGCTGGGCCGGGGCCGCCTGCCCCTGGTCCTGCCCGCCGCCCTGGCGGAACAGGTGGAGCCCAACTGCGGCCGGGAGCAGCTGACAGCGGCCCTGTACGCCCTGGGCGTCCTGCCTCTGGAGGCCGTTCTCGCGGAAATTCCTAGTTGACAGGAGGGGAAAATGCCGATATAATGCAAGCGCAATATGATTATTAAGATGGATATATTGGATGCGTCTGCCCATCAGGGGGACGCGTCCATTCTCAATACTGAAGACCGAAAGGATAGCGAAGCGCCATGAAAAAAGAGTTCAAGATGAGCCGGGAGCGGTTTGAGGAGCTGCAAAAAGAGCTCAATTACCTGAAAACCACCCGCAGCGACGAGGTGGCGGAGATGATCAAGGTGGCCCGGGGCTTCGGCGACCTCAGTGAGAACAGCGAGTACGACGAGGCCAAGAACGAGCAGGGCAAGCTCTACTCCCGCATTGGCGAGCTGGAGGATATTCTGCTCCACGCGGTGATTCTGGAGGAGGGCGACCTGCCCACGGGACAGGTGACCATCGGCACCACCGTGACCGTCACGGCGGTGAAGGGCGGGGCCTCCCGGACCTTCAAAATCGCGGGCAGCCAGGAGGCCGACGCCATGCACGGCGTCATCAGCGAGGACTCCCCCTTCGGCAAGGCCCTGATGGGCGCCCGGGAGGGCCAGGTGGTCACTGTGGCCGCCCCCGCCGGGGATATGCAGTACACTGTGGAGAAGATCGAGCGCTGAGAAGCGAAAGAGGAGACCGAGATACCAAAGAGGAGAGAAGACACCATGGATGAGAACACCAACCAGAGGAAGGCCCAAGAGCCGGAGCTCAGCGAGATCCTCCAGATCCGCCGTGAGAAGCTGAAGGCCCTCCAGGACGAGGGCCGGGACCCCTTCCGGGAGACCAAATTTCCGGTGAGCCATCACGCCCAGGAGATCAAGGACAGCTTTGACGCCCTGGAGGGCAGCGAGGTCACTGTGGCGGGCCGGCTGATGAGCAAGCGCGGCATGGGGAAGGTCAGCTTCTGCGACCTCCAGGACAAGAGCGGCCGCATCCAGCTCTACGCCCGGAAGGACGAGATGGACCCGGAGGCCTATGACCGCTTCAAGAAGTACGATATCGGCGACATCGTCGGCGTCCGGGGCGAGGTGTTCCGCACCCAGCGGGGCGAAATGAGCGTTCGTGCCCGGGAGGTCACCCTCCTGAGCAAGTCCCTGCTGCCCCTGCCGGAGAAGTTCCATGGCCTCACCGACAAGGAGACCCGGTACCGCCAGCGGTATGTGGACCTGATCATGAACCCGGAGGTCCGGCGGAATTTTGAGATCCGCAGCGCCTTTTTGAAGTACCTGCGGAGCTTTCTGGACGACCGGGGCTACATGGAGGTGGAGACCCCGGTGCTGAACACCCTGGCCGGCGGCGCCGCCGCCCGGCCCTTCATTACCCACCACAATACCCTGGATATCGACATGTACATGCGCATCGCCACGGAGCTGCACCTGAAGCGGCTCATCGTGGGCGGTCTGGAGCGGGTCTACGAGGTGGGCCGCATCTTCCGCAACGAGGGCATGGATACCAAGCACAACCCGGAGTTCACCACCGTGGAGCTCTACCAGGCCTATGCCGACTTCAACGACATGATGGACCTGTTTGAGGACCTGCTCTCCGGGGCCGCCAAGGAGATCCTGGGGACCTACGAGGTGGAGTGGCAGGGGGAGAAGATCTCCCTGGCCCCGGGCTTTCGCCGCATGACCATGGCGGAAGCGGTGAAGGAGTACCTGGGGATCGACTTTATGTCCATCGACAGCGATGAGGCGGCGGTAGCCGCCGCCAAGGCCGCCGGCGTGGACATGGACGGTGTGGAACCCACCTGGGGCCACGCCCTCTATGAGTGCTACGACCAGAAGGTGGAGGAGCACATGGTCCAGCCCACCTTCATCACCATGCACCCGGTGGACGTGTCCCCCCTGGCCAAGCGGTCCCCCAAGGACCCCCGGCTCACCGAGCGCTTTGAGCTGTTCATCTGCCGCAGTGAGATGGGCAACGCCTTCTCCGAGCTCAACGACCCCATCGACCAGCGCCAACGCTTCCAGAAGCAGGTGGAGCTCCGGGCCAAGGGGAACGACGAGGCGGAGATGATGGACGAGGACTTCCTCACCGCCTTGGAGTACGGCCTGCCCCCCACCGGCGGCCTGGGCATCGGCATCGACCGGTGCGTCATGCTCCTCACCGGC
>DVGP01000080.1 GCA_018712665.1 Candidatus Pelethomonas intestinigallinarum
ACCTCCTTGCGGTTCTTGCAGGCCCAGCGGGTGTCATATGTACCCAGGTCCAGCTCCCACAGGGGAGGGAGGCCCTTCTGCTTCGGGGGCTTGTGGAAGAGCGTCAAATCAGGAAACTGGTCCAGCATGGTCTGGTAGACCATGACGGTGTAGAAGGTGTCGTTCCAGGCGCTGTGGAAGTCCAAATCCGCATCCAGCCCCAGCTCCGACACCGCCTTCTCCAGGGAGGGCTGACAGCCAAGATCCCCGCCGTAGAGCTTCTGGTACATGTACTGGAGGTCGAAGTACTCGCACTTCCAGCCCGGATCGAAGGAGATACGGTGGAACTCGAAGTTCCGCAGCAGCACCTCCACGTCGTTGTTCCCCCACTCGATGAACACCGGATTCTCCCCGCACCAGTGGAGGAAGGCGGGGCCCAGATCCAGGAAGGTGGGGGCGTCGTCCAGCAGCTGCCGCAGCTCCTCCCGGCCGTAGGGCAGCAGCCGGTAGGTGCGGTTGTCGATCTTCCGGCCCACCGTTGGGTGGATGTAGCTGTGGAAGGAGTCCTCCATGGCGCCGGTTTCCTGGTCCACCTTCATGGCGGCCACCTCCAGCAGCTCATGGAAGGGCAGGCGCTGCCCGTCCTTCCCCCGGTAAAACGTGGTATTCCATTCCAAGTCCAGAAAAATCAGCTCGGCCATACGCTTACGGCTCCCATATATGTTTCATATCCGCCGGCAGTGGGGCGGTCAAATACAGATGCTCTCCGGTGACGGGGTGGTCCAAGGCCAGGGCGGCGGCGTGGAGGGCCGGACGGGGGATCAGGTCCCTGTCCTCTGTCCCGTACAGCCAGTCCCCCGCCAGGGGGCAGCCCAGAGCCGCCATATGGACCCGGATCTGGTGGGTCCGCCCGGTGTGGGGCGTCAGCTCCACCAGGGAGAGGCCCCGCCGGGTACCAAGCACCCGGTAGTCAGTGCTGGCCGCCTGGCCCCGGGAGTCCACCTGCCGCCGGATGGCGGAGCCGGGGGCCCGTCCGATGGGCAGGGAGATATTGCCCTGGAGCGGCTGGGGGTATCCCAGGCACAGGGCCAGGTACCGCCGCTGGAAGGCTCCGCTGTGGAGCTTCCGCCGCAGCTGGTCGTGGATGTATCCGCTCTTGGCTACAACCATCACCCCGGTGGTGCCCCGGTCCAGCCGGTTCACCGGATGGAAGGTGAAGCCCTCCCCCAGATAGTGGGCCAGGCCGTTGGCCAGGGTTGGCTCTCCGGGGGATAGGGAGGAGGGGATCACCGCCAGAGGCGCCGGCTTGTCCAGCACCAGCAGGTGCTCGTCCTCGAACAGGATATGGAGGTCCATGGCGATGGGCGCGATTCGGCTGGGCCGCTCCGCCTTGCCCAGGTCCGCCTCCAGCACCTGGCCCGCTCGGACCACGGCGTTGGTGAAGACCCGCTGGCCGTCCAGCAGCAGCCCGGTCTCGGACCGCTTCAGCCGGTTCACGCAGGTGGTGGACAGTCCCAGCTCATGCTTCAGCAGGGAGCCCGCTGTCCGCCCCGCCTGCCGCTCCGATACCGTCAGTGTCAAACGCGCCATGGTATTCCTCTCCTTCGCGCGTATGCGCAACACTTATATTATACAATAGGCGGCGACGGTTTTCAACAAGAACTGTGCGGCATTTTCAATCTGTCAAAAAGTCTTGACAGACCGCTTTTGCCTCTCATCCAGATCGCGCGGAGTCCGGCGGGGAACGCTGTCCCCCGTTGCCGCTGCCTCTTGCAAATCTGTTGATTTCTGGTACACTGGTGGGGAGAGATCTGAGCCGGCGCCGCCGGCAGAGAGGAGCGCATGATGCAAGTATATGACAACAGACCCGTCCAGGCCAAGGTCCTGCCCGTGGAGGGGGCGTACCTCCGCACCCGCTACCAGCTCTCCCAGGAGGGCCCCGTTCTGATCACCGTGGGCATGGGGGAGAACTGGTCCCCCCTGGCCTGCAAGGAGGTCTACGCCAAGGGGGTGAAGACCGCCCTGGGGCTGGACAGCGAGAGCTGCCTTTTTGACCTCACTGCCGCCGCCCGGCTGGGGCGGGCGGGGCTCTGCGCCGCCCTGGAGGGGGTCTACGGCGGAGCGTACCAGCAGAAATTTGCCCTGACGAATGCCACTGCGCCGTCCATGGAATGCTATGCCGGCGGCGAGGGTTGGACGGAGGAGGAGCTGACGGCGGCTGTGGAGCTGGCACGGTCCGTCCTCCAGGCCCGGAACCTGGTCAACCGCCCCGCCAATCTGCTGACGCCGGAGGTCTTTGCCCGGACCCTGGCGGACATGGGGGAGGGCCTGCCCATCGACGCCCGGGTCTACAGCCGCCAGGAGCTGAAGGACCTGGGGCTGGGTGCCCTCCTCTCCGTGGGGGACAGCAGCGGCTACGCCCCCGCCATGGCGGTGCTGCGGTACACCGGCGCCCCGGAGAGCGGGGAGCGCCTGGGCTACGTGGGCAAGGGCGTGACCTGCGACACCGGCGGCTACTGCCTCAAGCCCGGCAAGTCCATGGAGACCATGAAGGGGGACATGGCCGGCGGCGCGGCGGTGGCGGCGGCGGTCCGGGCCCTGGCGGTTGTTGGAGCGAAGGTGAACGTCACTGCGGTGATACCCGCCTGCGAGAACCGGATCTCCCGGGAGAGCAC
>DVGP01000081.1 GCA_018712665.1 Candidatus Pelethomonas intestinigallinarum
GATATTAGGAACACCTGCTAATTTGATTATATTCCGAAATGAGGAACTTGTCAATGGGTGACTTTATATTTTCAAAAGAATTATTTGGGCAGCGGCTTTGTGAGATCAGGACCCAGCACCACGAGACACAAACCGAACTCGGAAAAGTGATCGGCATTGTAAAAAGCCGTGTCAGCGAAATAGAATGCGGGAAAAATACGACTACGGCGGAAAAAATTGCTTTGATTTGCAACCACTATAATATTTCTTCCGACTATCTGCTGGGCTTGACGGATGATCCTGAACCGAAGGGACAGAAAAAGAGATGATGGTATCTCTTTAAGAGGCCGGCAGGCGGAGCATCGTTGACCACCGGACTGTAGATTGGAAATAGAACGAAATTCAGTGGCAGAGCAGTATCAAATTTGATAGAATCCGATTGGACAAACAATCGGGGACCGGGGTGTCCCCGGCGGCGTTTTGGTCACTTTTTCGCCGTGGAAAAAGTGACCTGGGGTGTGGGGCCGGGGAGGCCCCACAAGCCATCGAACAGAATGGTAGTCATTCGGAGGAAAAGATGTTTCTCTCCCACCCGCCCGGCGATGGGCGAATCTAGGCCCATCGGTGCCCTGCGCTGGCACAGCGCCATCAAGAACGGGGGAGTGGGGGCCGCAGCCCCCACAGGCTACCGAATAGAATAGCAGCCATTCGGAGGAAGAACCCCTCCCCTACCCCTCCCCTCTCGGCATAGAATAAAAAGGAGACCTCCATGGACGAGAACAACATCAGCGGCAGCAAACAATTTCATCTCCGCTCCGGCATTCTGGTGGGGATTTTCGCCCTGTGCCTGGGGCTGTTTATTGCGGTGCTCTACGACGCCCAGGTGGTGAACCACGACGCCTACCTGGCCCGGTCCTCCACCCAGGTCACCGCCTCGGAGACGGTGGAGGCGTCCCGGGGGATCATCACCGACCGCAACGGCAAGGTGCTGGTGAGCAATCGGGAGAGCTACACCATCACCATCGACACGGATCTGATCGAGGCGGCGGAGGGCGAGAGCCACGACGAGGCGGTGGCCCGGACGGTGCTGCGGCTGATCCGCCAGTGTCAGGCCAGCGGCGTGGAGTGGACCGACACCCTCCCCCTCTCCCGGACGGAGCCCTTCGTCTACACCACTGCCTCCGCCTCCTCCTCCCAGCGCAGCCGCCTCCAGCGGTACCTGTCGGAGAACGGGTGGTCCGACAGTGAGATCACTGCCGAGTCCCCCTACCCCGCCATGAGCGCCTCCCTTCAGGCCCAGCTGGGGGCGGTGAACAGCCAGCTCACCCCCCAGACCCTGATGGATCTGATGTGGGCGGACTTCGGCCTGGAGGACGCGGACCTGGGGTGCACCGAGGAGGAGGCCCGGCTGGTGCTGGGGGTCCTCTACGAGCTGGAGCTGCGCCGGCTGGTGGGCAACGGCTTCTATGTGGCCCCCTATGTTTTCACGGAGGATGTGACGGTGGACTTCATCTCCCTGCTCAACGACGGCGGCTTCGACGGCGTGGTGGTGGAGACCCGGTCCGTCCGGCAGTACGATACCGACTACGCCGCCCACATTCTGGGCCGCACCGGGGCCATCCAGAGCGCGGAGGAGCTGAACGCCCTCAACGCCGACTGGCAGGCGGTCCGGGACGCGGGAGAGGATACCTCCGCCTACCACCAATACGACATGGAGGACACCGTGGGCCGGGACGGGGTGGAGCAGGCCTTTGAGTCCTACCTCCGGGGGAAGGACGGCACCCGGCTGATCACCACCGACGAGGAGGGCAAGACCACCGGGGAGCTCTACTCCATCCAGCCGGAGCCCGGCGGCACCGTGGCCCTGACCATCGACATCGACTTCCAGGCCCAGGTGGAGGAGATCCTGGCCCGGAGGGTGGAGGAGATGAATGCCGAGGACGGCCTGGAGACCCGGGGCGCGGGAGCGGTGGTCCTGTCCGTGGAGGATTCCAGCGTCCTGGCCCTGGCCTCCTATCCCAACTACAGCCAGCGGACCTACGCCGAGGACCTGGAGGCGCTGTACGCCGATCCGGCTATGCCCTTCTTCAACCGGGTCACCGCCGGCACCTACGCCCCCGGCTCCACCTTCAAGCCCCTCACCGCCGTGGCGGCGCTGGAGGAGGGCGTCATCAGCACGACCTCTATTATCAACGCCACCGGCCACTGGACCTACCCCGGCTACCCCCAGAGCTACGCCAACTGCTGGTTCTACAACAGCTACGGCGGCCGCCACGGCCGGATCAACGTCAGCCAGGCCATCACCGAGTCCTGCAACTACTTCTTTGCCGAGATGGGCTATCAGCTGGGCCTGGACACCCTCAACGAGTATATCGCCGCCTTCGGCCTGGGCCAGCCCACGGGCATCGAGCTCGGGGAGAGCCTGGGGACGGCCCCGGAGGGCGAAGTGGGCCAGGATCTGGCCCCCTGGGCCGGCTTCGGCCAGGCGGATATGCTGTTCACTCCCCTTCAGACGGCCAACTACCTGGCCACTCTTCTCCGGGGCGGGACGCGGTATGACGTCCACCTGCTGGACACCGTCACTGCCTACGACGGCAGCGAGGTCCTCCACCGCCACGAATCCCAGGTCCTCAGCGAGTTTACGATCTCCGACGAGACCCTGGCGGCGGTGAAGAAGGGCATGGGGGATCTGGTGACCCGGGGCTCCATCTCCCGGTATTTTACGGACTGCATCGTCTCCGCCGGGGCCAAGACCGGCTCCGCCGAGACCGGCGAGGAGCTGGCCAACGGCCTGTTCATCTGTTTTGCCCCCTTTGACGACCCGGAGATCGCCGTGGCCATCGTCATTGAACGGGCTGACGCCGGTTCCGCCCTGTCCTCCACCGCTGTGGAGATCCTCAACGCCTACTTCGCCCCTGGGGATGTGGGGATCGCCCTGGTGCCCGAGGGGACCCTGCTGCCCTGAGGGACAGACGCTTAAAAACAACCTAGGCCCGGCCGCCATCCGCCTTCCGGCGGCCGGACCTCTTTCCCCATAGGGGAATATGGAAGGCGTTTCAGCGCCGCCTTTCACCGGCGGCAAGCGCGTGTAAGGAGAGAGAAACCCAATGGATATCCCTGTTTTTGATTCCCGCGACCTGCGATACAAGAGTCCCTTTGGCGCCGTGCCCTGCGGGACCATGGTGACGGCCACGGTCCGCCCCCTTCTCAGCGAGGGGTTCGACCATGTGACCATGGTGGTCTACGGCGAGTTTGCCGCCTCCCGCCGGGAGGTGGTCCTCACCCACGCCGGGACGGAGGGGGACCGCTGCCTCTTCACCGGGGCCTATATGGCCCCGGAGGAGCCGGAGCTGATCTGGTACTGCTTCCGGCTGGTCCGCCGGGACGGCCAGGTGGTCTGGCTGGGGAAAAACGGCTACTGCGGCGAGGGGGAGGCCCACAGCTGGCAGCAGACGGTCTACGATGACAGCCTCCCCACCCCGGACTGGTTCGGCAGGGGCGTGACCTACCAGATTTTTCCAGATCGCTTCCGCCGCACGGAGATCCCCGATCCCGCCGGAATGCTGGGGGACCGGTGGGTCCACCAGGAGTGGAACGAGCTGATGGAGTACCGCCCCGACGAGCGCGGGGAGATCCGCAACCGGGACTTCTTCGGCGGCAGTCTGGCGGGCATTGAGGAGAAGCTGGACTACCTAAAGGAGCTGGGGATCACCACCATCTATCTCTGCCCCATTTTTGAATCCGACAGCAATCACCGCTACAACACCGGGGACTACGACAAGGTGGACCCCATGCTGGGCGACGAGGAGGACCTGCGCCGCCTGTGCGAGAAGGCCCGGGCCCGGGGGATGCACGTGATGCTGGACGGCGTGTTCAACCACACGGGGAACAACAGCCGCTACTTCAACGCCCTGGGCTCCTACCCCTCCCTGGGGGCGGCCCAGAGCCCGGAGAGCCCCTACTACGACTGGTACAGCTTCCACCACTGGCCGGACCGGTACGACTGCTGGTGGGGCATCCACACCCTCCCCGCCGTCAACGAGAGCCGCCCCAGCTACATTGAGTTCATTATTGAGGGGGACGAATCCGTTATCCGCCGGTGGCTCCGGGCGGGGGCCGACGCCTGGCGGCTGGACGTGGCCGACGAGCTCCCCGACGAGTTCATCGCCCGCATCCGCCGGGTCATCATGGAGGAGAAGCCCGAGGGCTTTCTGCTGGGGGAGGTCTGGGAGGACGGCAGCAACAAGATCGCCTACAGCCGCCGGCGGAAGTACCTCCTGGGCCGGGAGACCCACGGGTTGATGAACTACCCCTTCCGGGTCAGCGCCATGGACTACCTCCGGGGCGGGGACGCCGCCGCCTTCCGGGAGGCCATGGAGACCATTCGGGAGAATTACCCCCGGCCGGCCTTCTACAGCTGTATGAACATGCTGGGCACCCACGACAACCCGCGGATTCTCACCCTTCTGGGCACCTACCCCAAGGAGGCGCCCCCCACCCGGGACGAGCGGGCCCACTACCGGATGTCCCCGGAGGAGTACCACCGGGGCTGCCGCCTCCTCCAGACCGGGGCCATTCTCCTCTACGCCTTCCCCGGCTCCCCCACCATCTTCTACGGCGACGAGGCGGGAATGGAGGGCTATGAGGACCCCTTCAACCGGGGGACCTTCCCCTGGGGGCGGGAGGACCGGATGCTCCAGCGGCGGTTCGCCCTGCTGGGCAGCCTGCGGAACAACCGCCGGTCCCTCCAGGAGGGGGAGCTCCGCTGGCTCCACGCCCAGGGCCACGGCCTGGCCTTTGCCCGTGAGCTGGCCGACGAGATCACGATTGCCGCCACCAACGCCGGGGACGACCCTCTGTTCCTGTCCTTCGAATGGCCCGGCGATCTGGCCACCGACGCCCTCACCGGACAGCAGTTTCTGGCCGTAGACGGCAAGATCACCATCTGCCTGCCCCCTCTGGACGGTGTCCTCCTGGTGTAAGGGCCTGACGCTTTACGCCCCCTCCCTTTCAAGGGCGGGGGCGTTTGTTTCACGTGAAACAAGGGGGGTTCACGTTTCTTCCGAATAAATGCTTGTTCTGTTCGATAGCTTGTGGGGCCTGCGTGCCCCACACCCCGGGGCGGATGGCGCTGGGCCAGCGCACCTGGCCGATGCAAGGCTGATTCGCCCATCGCCGGGCGGGTGGGGGAGAAACATTTTTCTTCCGAATCGGTACCATTCTATTTGATGGCACCCGGGCCTCCCCGGCCCGGACCCGGGTGACTTTTTAGCGATAAAAAGTCACCAAAAATCGCCGGGGACACCCCGGTCCCCGATAGTTTGCCTAATCGGTCTCTATCAATGTGGAAACTGCTCTGCCACTGAATCAGGTTTTTGGCATCTAATCTACAGCGGGTCTATCAACGATACTCCGCCTGCCG
>DVGP01000082.1 GCA_018712665.1 Candidatus Pelethomonas intestinigallinarum
AGGGCAAGCCCCGTCCACGCCCCCATGAGGCGGCGGCCCCGGGCGCGGTCAAATGGATGCTTCGGAAGTTTGGTCATATCGTACCTCCAATTCGTCAGATTCGGACGCGCCGACGATCTCGACGCCGTCCAGTGAGGTAAAGGGAAAGCTCAGGTCCTCCGCCGCGTAAAGGCAGGTGGGACTATGGACGTAGGGGGCGGCGCCGCCGTCCTCCGTCTCCCGGATGTTGGGGTGCTTCAGGATATCGTATTTGTCGTCGATGACAGGCCGCTCCCCCCGGATCAGGACGATGGCCTTGCTGTTGTCCAGCATCCGCACCTCGTCCGGGGTCATGAGCTCCCGGCCGGTCTGCTGGATACTCTGGGAGTAGGAGCCATTCCGGCCCCGGCTCTGGCTGGCGGTCCTGGTCTGGATCGTCTCCTTGCCCAGCAGCTCGGAGATGTACTTGTGGGATTCTTTCTCGTTGCCGCCCAAATAGATCAGGCTGTCCGCGTTGCCGATGATGCCCTCCCAGTCGTCCTTGAACAGAGCTTTGAGCTGAGAGATGTTTTGCAGGATGATGGTGGCCATGATGTTGCGGGAGCGCATGGTGGCCTGCAAGCGGGCGTAGCCGTCCGGCAGCGCGACGTTCGCGAACTCGTCGAACATGAGGCGCACGGGGACAGGCAGGCTGCCCCCGTGCACCTTGTCCGCTTGGTAGTACAGCTCCTGGAACGCCTGGGTGTAGAGCATCCCCACGAGGAAGTTGAGGGAGTTGTCGTTGCTGTCCGGGATGACGCAGAAGATGGCCTGTTTGCGCTCACCCAGCTTCTCCAGCTCCAGGGTGTCCCGGGAGGTGACGTCCCGCACCTCATGGAGGGTGAACACGGACAGGCGCACGGCGGCGCTCACCAGGATCGAGCGGGCGGTCTTGCCGGCGGCCTGCTTGAAGATATGGTACTCCCGCACGGCGATGTGGTCCGGCTGTTCCTCCTCCAGGGCCTCGAACAGCAGATCCAGCGCGGACTTGTAGCCGTCGTCGTCCTCCTTGGCCCCGCCGTACTCGATCATGGTCAGGATCATCTCCATGGTCTGTTCCTCCGGCGGGGCCTCATGGAGCAGGTAGAGCATGAGGGCGCTGTCCAGGGCGGTCTCGGACTTCTGCCAAAACGGGTCGTTCTGCTGGGCGTTTTTTGGCGTGGTATTCTGGATCAGGTTGTCGATGAGGCGGAACACGTCGGCGTCCTTGCGGATATAGTGGAACGGGTTGTAGCGGTCCGAATGGGACAGGTCCACCAAGTCGAATACCCGCAGGACATAGCCCCGCTTGAGGAGCAGCGGCCCCACGGCCCGGACGAGCTCCCCTTTCGGATCTGTGGCGATAAACGAGGCGTTCGCCAGCATGATATTGGGTTTCACCAGGAAGCGGGTCTTGCCCGCGCCGGAGCCGCCGATCACGATCTGCAGCAGGTTCCGCCGGTGCTGTTTCCCGTTCAGGCCCATTCGCAGGTGCTGGGTCAGGATGACGTCGCGGTCCGGGTGCTTCCGGTCTCGGTACTTCCGATCCAGCGCCCGCGCGTCGCCCCAGGCGGCGCTGCCGTGCTCCTCGCCTGGGCGGCGGTTCACCTGCCCTGAGTAGTAGAGGGCGATGGCGAAGGCGTAGAGCGCCAGAGCGCCCAACAGAAATCCCGGCGTGTCCGCCGTCCAGCGGACATATAAGGGCGACCCCATCACCTGGGAAAACGCCTCCATCCAGTCAAAGACGGTCATGCCGTCTTCATAGGCGAAGGCCGCCGCGGCGGCCAGCCACAGGACAGGGATGGTCAACAGGGCCCACATGGGTAGATCCGTCTTGAAGCTTTTCTTTTTCACGCTCGCTCTCCGTGTCCCAAGTTGGGACAAATTAGAACGCGGAGCGGGGGCCCCGCTGAAGGGCCCCCGCCGGTCCGCAAGCTCACGCCCACTCCAGGACGAAGACGATGGAGACCACCCGCTCGTCCACAGGCTGGGACAGGGCGGAGACCACGGCGTCGTAGGTCAGGGGCAGGCTGCCGTCCAGGGGGATGGTCCAGTCCCCGGTCAAGGCCAGGGCCTCGCTGCCGCCTCTGGCGGAGGTCTCCGCCCCATTGAGGGCGAAGCCCAGCAGCCTGCTGTCCACCTTCTCCCCTGCCATGTCGGTGTCATAGGGGACCAGGGTCCAGCCGTTGACGGCGGACACCGTCACCTCCGAGACCCGGACCGGCGCGGTGGAGTGGTTGACGATGGCGGCGCCGGTGGCGGCGTACACCTCCCCCCGCTCGCTCACCGTCAGGGCCAGGGACATGGGGACCGTCACGGAGAACACGGGGAGCAGCTCCCAGTGGGCGTAGTAGGTAGCGGGGCCCGTGCCGGTATAGATCTCGTCGCCGGTCACCTGGGTCCCGCCACTTTCGGCGGTGAACCATCCCAGGAAGGTGTACCCGTCCTTCAGCGGCTGTGTGGGCAGGACCAGTTTCTCACCGTAGGTCTGGCTGGTGGTCTCTGTCCTGCCATCTCCCAGATCCCAGGTGATGGTGTACTTCTGGGCCTCCCATCTGGCGTAATAGGTGGCGGGCCCGGCGGTGGTGTAGACCGTGCTGTCCGTGACCTGAGTGCCGCCACTTTCAGCGGTGAACCAGCCGATGAAGGTGTGTCCCGTCTTGCTGGGCGTGTCAGGCAGGACGAGGGCCTGCCCGTATGTCTGGCTCGTCGTTTCTCTATCTCCGTCCCCCAGGTCCCAGGTGACGGCATAGCTGTCCGCCTCGAACTGGGCGTAGAAGGTCCGGGCGGCGGTGATGGTGACGGTATCATACAGACTGCCCCCGCTGGGGTCGGTGTACCAGCCCCGGAAGCTGTGACCGGTCTTCACCGGGGAAGCGCCAGGGGCCGCGGCCTTGCTCCCGGAGGTGACGGAGGTGGTAACGCTTCCCTGGCCGTTCACCGTGCCGCCGTTGGTGGAGGCGTCCCAGGTCACGGTGACGGACATGCCGTAGGAACATACGTCGCACCTGCCGTCCCCGTTGCCGTCCGTGTGACTGCCATAGGTGTAGGTGCTGTACCCGCACAGAGAGCAGGTCTGGGTCCTGCGATGCTGGCTGCTGGAGTAGGAGGACCAGGAGCCGTAAGTGAAGCTGTGGCTCTCCCGGACGCCGCTGTCCAGATCGCCGCCGCACACGGAGCAGTAGGCGGTCACGGTGTGCTGGCTGGCGCTGTATTTCTCATAGCGCTCGGCCTGGACGTGCTCCTCGGAGCTGTACCGGATCTCCCCGCACCGGTCGCAGGTCTCGGTCCTGCGGTGCAGGTACTCGGTGTAATACTCCCACTCGCCATAGGTGTAAGTACTGTGGGTGACGCCGGAATCCACCAGGTCCCCGCAGCGATAGCAATATTCCCGCCAGGCGCAGCCGTCCCAGTCGGTGTAGGTGGAGGTGTGGGAGCAGGTGTTCCCGCCGCCTCCACCGCCACCGCCGTCTCCGTCGTCCTTATCATAGGGACAGCCGCAGTATTTGTCGTAGTCGTCGTACTTGGGGTTGTCCACGATGCAGTCCGTGCGGCCGGTCCAGCAGTTGCAGCCGCCGCAGGTGATGGAGGAATACCCCATCACGCCGTACACATCCACGATGGCCGCCTGCCTGTTGTCCTCCGTCCAGGGGTAGTCCAGCAGGGCCTCGTGGACACAGGCGGAGGCCAGGGTCAAGATCCGGTCCTCGTCGAAGGCGTCCACCCGGAAGGCCCCCTCCGCGATGGTCAGCGGATCGTCCTCGTCGTAGTAGAGCAGGACGGTGTCCAGGCTGGCGCACCCGGCGAAGGCGTCCGTCCCGATGACCGGGGTGGTATTGGGGAGCTCCACGGTGGTCAGGTTGACGCAGTCCGTGAACCAGTAGGCCAGGTCGGGGATGGAGACCGCCTCCATGTCGTCGAACCAGACCTGGGAGATCTCCTCCCGGACCTCCGCCCAGGGCTGGTCGTCCCTGCTGGCGAAGGGGGCCACGCTCCCGGTCCCGCCAATGGTCAGGATACCGTTTCGGAGGGTCCAGGTCAGCGCGGACTGTCCGATGGTCCCGGAGGCATCCGGCTCGACCTCAGCGGCCACAGAAGCGGCCTCCAGGCCCGTACCGCCGCAGGTACAGGCGGGAGGCGCTTCGGTCTCCTCCCCATCATCCGCGCAGCAGGGCATGGTACAGGTCCCGGCCTCGCAGCAGTCGCCCATGCCGGTATCGTCCCCCGCCCCGCTGTCAGCGGCGAAGGCGCTGACGGACAATGCCATCACCAGGGCCAGGATCAGGGCGAGTGTTCTTCGAATGTTTCTCATGCTTCGCCTCCTCACTCCACCGCCATGATGGTGAACACCACGGCGGCGGCCTTCACGGCGCTGACCTCCCGGTCCGTGTTCACCACCGCCCGGTAGTCGATGGCCAGCTCCTCCCCGGCCTTGATGTCCGGGAACGCCTCCCGGGAGATGGTCAGCTCCCCGGCGGCCCTGGTGGGACAGCCGTTGAGGGACAGGGCGATGGCCTCCAGCCGTTCCTGGAAGTCCTCGTAGTTCCCAATGGCGTAGGCCCCAGGCCGCACCTCCACCCGTGCGACCCGGATCGTCCCGCGCTCCGCCGTGTTGCGGATGGCGGCGTTGGTGGCGGTGATGACGTCCCCGTCGATCACGGAGACGGGCAGAGCCGCCGGGACGGTGACGGAGATCCTCTGCTCCGTGTTGACGATGGTGAGGGTCACGGGGACCTCATGCTCCTGGGAGACGGCGGAGGCGGTGGCCGTCAGGGACAGCGCCAGGGTCAGCCCCAAAAGCAGGGCCAGAAGTTTCTGTTTCAAGTCGATCCCTCCTTATAAATTCCAGAGATAGGCGGAGTGGATGGTGACGGCGATCTCCATCGTCCCCACGGCCTCGCCGTCCCGCAGGGCGGTGACAGTGGCGGTGCAGGGGTAGTCGCCGTAGGGCAGGGCCTCGGTGAGCCAGAGCGACAGCAGGGTGGCCCCGGGGGCGATCTCCACCGCCTTTGTCACGGCGGCCCCCGTGTCATCCCGGCGCAGCTCCACCCGGTAATGGTCCGCGTCGCTGTCGTTGCGGATCTCCGCCGCCAGGGCGGTCTTGTCCACCGTGGCGTACAGATGGGCGGGCAGGGAGATGGAGATCT
>DVGP01000011.1 GCA_018712665.1 Candidatus Pelethomonas intestinigallinarum
GCCCCGTATCCCGGGTTACTTTTCTCTCGTGAGAAAAGTAACCAAAAGCACGCATAGGGGGCATACTTGCCCCCTATGTACCCCTGCATGTTGAATTTATTTCGCCGCGGCTTCCCGGACTCTTTCGCCGGTGTCTGCCGCCGCGCATGAGATCTCTTGCCTCTGACCAACAGACTAGCCCTTCGGCCTCCACCCCTTTCGGTGGATGTTTCGTATCGGCTCATCCTTCGTAATTGTTTTCACGCGTCTTACGCAAAATGTTGCGATACGCACCCCTAGATGACGGCATCCCTTCAAGAGGCCGGCAGGCGGAGTATCGTTGACCGCCAGACCACAGATCAAATGCCAAAACCTGATTCAGTGGAAGAGAAGACTAAAATCTGATAGAGACTAATTAGACACCCCTCGTAAATTGGGGGACCGGGGGAAACCCCCGGCGTCTTTTTGGGTACTTTTTCCACGTGGAAAAAGTACCTCGCCCGGAGGCGAAACTCCCCCATAAGTAGCGAAAAGAAATATCCCCCTCGCCGCTGGAAGCGGCGCTGATTCCATAGGACACATCATGGAGAAAACAAAGCTATGAGCGAATTATTTGACAAATCCATACGGACACTGGAGCTGCCGGCGGTCCTGGCCATGCTGGCGGACCAGACCAACAGCGCGGAGGCCCGGGAGCGGGCCCTGGCCACGTCCCCCCGGACGGCGGTGGACGAGGTGGAGCGGCTCCAGGGCGAGACCGACGCGGCCCGGGAGATGATCGGCCTCCGGGGCAGCCCGGCCTTCTCCGGCATCAAGCCGGTGGGGGAGAGCCTGTACCGGGCGGACCGGGGCGGCACACTGAACACCCGGGAGCTGCTGGACATCGCCGGTGTGCTCCGCTGCGCCCGGCGGGTGAAGGAGTACTGGAACGACGACGGCGGGGAGCGGACCGCCGTGGACAGCCTGTTCCGGTCCCTCCGGGGCAACCGCTTCCTGGAGGAGAAGATCACTACCTCCATCCTGGAGGAGGACGTTATCGCCGACAACGCCAGCCCGGAGCTGGCGGACATCCGCCGCCACAAGCGGAACGCCGCGTCCAAGGGCCGGCAGATCCTCCAGAAGATCATCTCCTCCTCCAGCTACAGCAAGGTCCTCCAGGAGGCCATCATCACCCAGCGGGACGGGCGGTTCGTGGTGCCGGTGAAGGCGGAGTTCCGCTCCAGCCTGCCGGGGCTGGTCCACGACGTCAGCTCCAGCGGCGCCACCCTCTTCGTGGAACCCATGGGGGTGGTCCAGGCCAACAACGAGCTGAAGGAGCTGGAGGCCAAGGAGAAGAAGGAGATCGAGCGCATTCTGAGCGCCCTGTCCGCCGAGGCCGCCTCCTACCACCAGGACATCCTGGAGGACTACGAGCTGCTGGTGCGGCTGGACCTGATCTTCGCCCGGGGGCAGCTGAGCTACAAAATGAACGGCAGCCGGCCGGAGATCCGGCGGGACGGGGCGATCGCCCTCCGCCACGCACGGCACCCCCTGCTGGACAGCGCCAAGGCGGTGCCCATCGACATCGAGCTGGGCCGTCGGTTCGACACCCTGGTCATCACCGGCCCCAACACCGGCGGCAAGACCGTGAGCTTGAAGACCCTGGGGCTGCTGACCCTCATGGCCCAGTGCGGCCTCCACATCCCGGCGGACTACGGCAGCGCCGTCAGCGTCTACGACCGGGTGCTGGCGGACATCGGGGACGAGCAGAGCATCGAGCAGAGCCTCTCCACCTTCTCTGCCCACATGGTGAACATTGTGAAGATCCTGGAGGAGGCGGACGAGCGCAGCCTGATCCTCTTTGACGAGCTGGGGGCCGGCACGGACCCCATCGAGGGGGCCGCTCTGGCCATCGCCATCATAGAGCACGTCCGCCAGCGGGGGGCCAAGGTGGCCGCCACCACCCACTACGCGGAGCTGAAGACCTTTGCCATGACCACGCCGGGGGTCGAGAACGCCTCCTGCGAGTTTGACGTAGAGACCCTGCGGCCCACCTACAAGCTTCTCATCGGCATCCCCGGCAAGTCCAACGCCTTTGCCATCGCCCAGCGGCTGGGGTTGGACCCGGCGGTCATTGACACCGCCAAGGCCCAGATGGACAGCGAGTCCGTCCGCTTTGAGGACGTGCTTACCCAGCTGGAGGAGAAGCGCCAGAGCCTGGAGAAAGACCGGGACGCGGCTGCCCGGCTCCGGGCCCAGCGGGAGGCCGACGCCAAGCGGGCCCGGGAGTTCCGGGAGCAGATGGAGCGTGCCAAGGACAACGCCCGGACCCGGGGCGAGGCGGAGGCCCGACGGATCATCCGGGAGGCCAGGGCCCAGGCCGACGCCATATTTGAGGAGCTCAACCAGCTCCGGCGGGCTCAGGAGAAGCAGGCGGACTGGCAGAACGTCAACCAGGCCCGCACCGCCATTCGGAGCCAGCTCAACCAGGCGGAGGAGGATCTGCGCTTCCGCCAGGAGGCGGAGCCGATCCCTGCCCCCAGCCGCCCCATTCGGGTCGGAGACCAGGTGGAGCTGGGGGGCACCCGCACCCGGGCCACCGTCACGGCGGTAAACGGCGACAAGCTCCAGCTGGCGGCGGGAAACATGAAGCTGACGGTGAAGGCCGGGGAGGTCCGGCTCATCGAGGAGGTGGAGAAGGAGACCAAGAGCGGCCCCACCCGCCACGTCCAGACCAACATTCGCACCACTGGCGGCCGGGCCGCCAGCACGGAGCTGGACATCCGGGGGATGATGACCGACGAGGCGGAGCTGGTGGTGGACCAGTTTTTGGACCACGCCCTGATGAGCAAGCTGAACCTGGTGACCATCATCCACGGCAAGGGCACCGGCGCTCTGCGCCAGGCGGTGCGGCAGCAGCTCAAGCGCCACCCGGCGGTGAAGAGCTTCCGCCCGGGCCGCTACGGCGAGGGCGAGGACGGCGTGACGGTGGTGGAGCTGAAAGGTTAGAGGCTGTGCCTCGCCCTCGCCGTCTCCGCCGCGGAAGCGGCGTACAAGCATTTTCGCCTTCGGCGAAAATCTTGGCGCAAGGCGGGATTCATTCCCGCCGCGCAGGTGAAATCAGGAAGGGGTCCCCGCGGGGCTTGCCCCGTGGGGATGAGGGCGAGGATGGCGTGACGGTGGTGGAGCTGAAAGGATAGAGGCTGTGCCTCGCCCTCGCCGCCGGGGCGCCGCCCCGGGCCCCGCCCGCTTTTTTGAAAAAAAGCGGGGCAAAAAACTTTTGTTCGCGAAGCTCCGCTTCGCTCAGGAAAAAGGCGCTGGCCGGGATGAGGCGAGTCCGTTTTTTCCGCGGTGCGGAGCGCACCGCCCCGGAGCGGCGCATAGAATGTATGGGTGTCGGCGTATCGGGGGATGATCACCAGGCGCGCGGCCCGCGCAGTGGGGACTTTTACACTGTTTTGCGGTGGGAACGCAGCGAAATTTTACAAGTTGTCAGACGATTTGACAGTCTGCACAGGTGTGTATGAATTTCCGGAAAGCCGGGGAAACTTGGCTTTGAGAGGGAGTTTTGCGCTGGAAACCAGTTTCACAGCCAAATTTTGGTACAAATTTCCACAAAGTGGCGCTGAGAGCTTTCGGAAAAAAGGGCAATTTTGTGGAATGTGCCGTTGACGAGAAAACAGAAATTTGCTAACATATTTCCATACTCCCAAACTGCGGGTATACGCATGCAGATTGAGATTGAAGAGGAGAATAGAGGCCTATGTATACGCAGGAAGTCACCATTAACAACGAGGTTGGTCTGCACGCAAGACCTGCCACCTATTTCATCCGTAAGGCCAACGAGTTCAAGAGCGGCATCTGGGTGGAAAAGGATGAGCGCCGTGTGAATGCCAAAAGTTTGCTGGGCGTCCTGTCTCTGGGCATCGTCAAGGGTACCACCATTACCCTGATCGCCGATGGCTCCGATGAGAAGGAGGCCGTGGAAGCGCTGGCCGAACTGGTCCGCTCCGGCGATTTTGGCGAATAAACGCACGAGGGATGGAAGACTGTTTCGGTGACGAGACAGTCTTTTTTCTTTTGCCCGAATATGGTATACTGCTGTGGACAGAAGACAGAGAGGAGGCGGGACGATGACCCGTGGAGAGCTGCTGGAAAAAGCCAACAGCCTGCCCCTGGCGCCGGGGGTGTACCTGATGCACGCCAAGGACGGTACGGTCATCTATGTGGGCAAGGCAAAAAAGCTGAAAAACCGGGTGAGCCAGTACTTCCAGGCCGGCAGGGGCCATAATCTGAAGACCCACATTATGGTGGATCAGGTGGACGACTTTGAGACCATCATCGTGGGCAGCGAGTTTGAGGCCCTGGTCCTGGAGAACGCCCTCATCAAACAGCACATGCCCCGGTACAATATTCTCCTGAAGGACGACAAGGGCTACCCATTTGTCCGTCTCAGCCGGGAGGCCTACCCCCGTTTCACTATGGTCAGCCGGGTCCAGAGCGACGGGGCCCGGTATTTCGGCCCCTATGGAGGCCGCTTTGAGACCCGGGCCGCCCTGGACGCCATCGCCGGAGCCCTGCGCCTGCCCGCCTGCCGGAAGAAGTTTCCCAGGGATATCGGGAAGGAGCGGCCCTGCCTGAACTACCACATGGGCCGGTGCGACGGCTTCTGCCGGCCGGAGATGACGGCGGAGGAGTACAACCGCCGGATGGACATGGCGGTGAAGATCCTGGAGGGCCGGACAAAGCTGGTGACGGCGGAACTGGAGCGGGACATGGAGCAGGCGGCGGAGGAGCTGCGCTTTGAGGAGGCCGCCGCCCTGCGGGACCGGATCCAGGCCATCCAGGTCCTGGGCAAGCGGCAGAAGGTCATTGCCGCCGTCTGTGCCGACACCGATGTGTGGGGGATGTACCTGGAGAGCAAGTGCTGCTACGCGGTGCTCCACTACCAGGAGGGCCAGCTCACCGGCCGGGAGGCGGAGCTCTTTGCCGCCTCCGCTCTGGACGACCCGGGGGAGATCCTGTCCGCCCTGCTGCTCCAGTATTACGGCGGCCGCTCCGTCCTGCCCAGGGAGATCTGTATTCCCGTGGCCATCGAGGACCAGGAGGTGCTGGAGCAGCTCCTGGCGGAGAAGGCCGGGCACAAGGTGGCCCTGCGGGTGCCCCAGCGGGGGGAGCGGGCCCAGGTGCTGGCCATGGCGGCGGACAACGCCAGGGAGGAGGCGGAGCGCCAGACCACCCAGGCGGAGCGGGCCGACAAGACGCTGGAGCTTCTGGGGCGGATGATGGACCTGGAGGAGCCCCCGGAGTGGCTGGAGTCCTACGACATCTCCAACACCGGCGGGGAGGACATCGTGGCCTCCATGGTGGTCTTTCACGGCTCCAAGCCGGCCAAGGACCGCTACCGCCGCTTCCGCATCAAGGAGCTGAACGGCCGCCCCGATGACTACAGGAGCATGGAGGAGGTCCTGACCCGGCGCTTCACCCACTACATGGAGAAGGACAAGAAGTTCATGCCCCTGCCGGACGTGCTCCTCATCGACGGCGGCGAGCAGCACGCCAAGGTGGCCCGCCGGGTGTCGGAGCGCTTCGGCCTGGCCATCCCCATCTTCGGCATGGTCAAGGACGACCGCCACCGGACCCGGGCCCTGGTGACCCCAGACGGCCGGGAGATCGGCATCCAGGCCAGCCAGGCGGTGTTCTCCCTCATCGGGCGCATCCAGGAGGAGACCCACCGCTTCGCCATCACCTACAACCGCCAGAGCCACGGCAAGACCGTCCGCGGCTCTACTTTGGATGATATTCCCGGGGTGGGAGAGGCCCGGCGGGTCGCTCTCCTCAAGCACTTCAAGAGCCTGAAGGCCATCCGGGAGGCCGCGCTGGAAGAGCTCCAGGCGGTGGTGCCCCGCAATGCCGCCCAGGCGGTGTACGAGCATTTCCATCCCCGGCAGGAGGAGTGAGAAGAGGCGGGGCTGTTGCATTTTTTCCATGGATGGGGTATACTAGGACAAGTATCCATACGCATATAGAAAGGAGACTGCCCTATGTCCTATGTGACGCTGACAAAGGAGAATTTCGAGCAGGAGGTCCTGCGCTGCGATAAGCCTGTCCTGGTGGATTTCTGGGCCGCCTGGTGCGGGCCCTGCCAGGCTCTGGCCCCCACGGTGGAAGAGATCGCCGCGGAGCGGAGCGATGTGAAGGTGGGGAAGGTCAACGTGGATGACCAGCAGGAGCTGGCCCGGACCTACCGCATCATGAGCATCCCGACTTTGATGGTGTTCAAAAACGGCGAGATGGTCCGCCGTGAGGTGGGCGGCCGGTCCAAGGAGGAGATCCTGGACATGGTCCGGTAAGTGGGACTTGGCCCGGGGTGATCCCCCGGGCCTCCACCTATCCTATGAAAATTTGGGAGTTTTTGAAAGATTGTTCTTTACAAATCCTGAGGAATGGGATATAATACTCCATGCTGTTGCGATGACGGGGACTGCCCGGGCCAGACGCGGCGGCGTTGTGTAGAAAATAGATGGGCCTATAGCTCAGCTGGGAGAGCAAAGGGTTCGGTTTTCTGGCACATCTATAATTTCATATTGCTTTATTCTTCTGTTCTGCTTTTGGAACTATTGATTTGGGCCTATAGCTCAGCTGGGAGAGCAAAGGCAACATAACACGGGCCCAGGCACTCCAACAGGTTATACAATTTAAGTAGGCAAGATTTATTCAAACTAAACAAAGACGGGCTCGTAGCTCAGTTGGGAGAGCGTTCGGTTCGCATCCGAGAGGTCGAGGGTTCGAATCCCTTCGAGTCCACCATAAAAAAGCCGTGAAATTCAATATTTCACGGCTTTTTTGCAACTTTTTCGAGAAAGTTGTGGGCCTGTAGCTCAGGCGTTTCTAAGCTGTTTTCCCAAAATGTCCCCCAGTTCGTTCGCATCCCTCTTCATTTTTTGCTTTGATGGTATCCTCCCTCGCTCTTTCTGGTCGGCAAGAAGCAGAACTTAACCACAGAAACGCGACATTCACATCCAAGCAATGTGTACAAAACGGTTCGCATCTCTTTTGTGAAAAATTCGTATAAACTTGTATTTATGCCAGGACTCTAATGGGAGCCTGGCTATTTTTGATTGGAGGTGTTCAATGTGAGAGAAAAATATTTTTTGGAGCTTTCTCGCCGCTTGCAAGAGCGAGGAATCGAATCATCTGTCATAGCGGACAATCGGCTGGAGGTATTCCTCCACAGCCAGCCGGTTCTCTATGTGTCTCCGGCAAGCGATGTCTTCCTACTGCCAGCCGGTAGTCAAAACGTGGAGGCCAGTGAATTGTACCATCAGGTGGCCATGGCTGCGGACGAGGTATACGGTTATGTGGAAGCGATGCAAAACGCCCCCCTGCTCTATGCCTCTGGCCTGCATGAGGACTTCCGCCTGCTGGCAGACTTTGGCGGCGCGGTGCTGGCAGGCCAGGAGCGAGAAAATGGCCAGGGGTATCAATTTGTAACCTGGATCTGGGACTATGACCGAACTGGAGTCAGCCACGGTCACTACTATGAAGATAACTTCCAGAGCGCCAAGCAGGACTTTGCTGTCCGCTCCGGC
>DVGP01000012.1 GCA_018712665.1 Candidatus Pelethomonas intestinigallinarum
GCCATGTGCCGTCTCTGACGGCACGGCGTAGGATCTCAGCGCGTGGGCCGGGAACGGCCCACATGCGCGAAACTTCATGCGCCGCTTACTTTTGCCTGTTATCGTGGTGCGCCCACGGCGCATGAAGTTTCAATTGCCCTGCTGTCCCAGGACCTCACTTTGGATCAGCGCCTCCAATACAGCATCACAGCGGAGAAGGTCCTCTATCGCCACAAATTCGTCGGGTTTGTGGGCCTGCTCCAGGTTCCCGGGGCCGTAGGAGAGGCAGTTGACGTTCCCCAGGGTCCCGGCGACGACGGCGGTATCGGTGTAGCCGGGGAAGAGGCCCGCCTCCAGCTCTTTGCCCGTGACGGCTTGACAGGCGTTTTGGAGGGCGCGGAGCAGAGGGGCGTCCCGGTGAAGGGGGATGCAGGGGCGGTCGCCGGTGACTTCGATGGAGACATTGACTCCGGGGACTGCGGCCTCCGCCTGGGCGGCGGCCTCCCGGAAGATGGCCTGGGCGGTTCCGCTGTCGATGGGCGGGGCCAGGCGCATGTCCACCCACAGCCGGCAGCGGTCCGGCACCACATAGGGCTGGTAGCCGCCGGTGATCTGGCCGAAGGTGATGGTGGCCCGGCCCAGCACCGGGTCTCCGTCTCCGGCCCGGGTCAGAAAGTCCCGCCGGGCCCGGGCGATCAGCTCCCCGGTGGCGGCGATGGCGTCGGCCCCCTGTTCCGGCCGGCTGGCGTGGGCGGTGACGCCCTGGACGTCGATCTCCAGCCACAGCCGGCCCTTGTGGGCCATCTGGATCTGGCCGCCGGTGGGCTCCAGGTCCATGACCCAGTCGTCCCTGCGCACCAGCCCGCCTTCGATGGCCTGTCCGATCCCCGCCATGTCCGCCTCCTCGTCCACAGTGCACAGCAGAGCCAGAGGGCGCTTGAGCTTCGCCCCGGCCTGGACGGCCAGGGCCGTCTTGTGGAAGGCGGACAGGGCGCAGGCCAGGCCGGACTTCATGTCGCAGCTACCCCTGCCGTAGATCCTGCCCTCCGCCTCTTCCGCGCCCAGGGGGTCCCGGGTCCAGCCGTCCCCAAAGACCACCGTGTCCATGTGGCAGCACAGGACCAGGGCAGGGCCCGCCAAATCGCCGTTCAGCCGAGCCATCAGATTCTGCCGTCCCGGCTGAACGTCCTGCAGGGTGATCTCGGCGCCGCAGCCTGACAGGTAGGAGCGGATGTACGCCGCCACCCTGCCCTCCATGGTTCCTGGGTCCGTGCTCTCAATGGCGATCAACTCTTTTGTCAGATGGATGACATCCAACATAACATATACCTCCAAACATTTTCCATCGAGGACTGCAATTCTAGTCGTAACTTTTCGGGCCTCCCCGGCCCGGACCTGGGACTTTGTGGGGCCTACCCGGCCCCACACCCCGGGGTTCACTTTTGGACGCCCAAAAGTGAACCGAAAAACCGCCAAAACCAAGGTTTTGGATTCCTTTGTCTAATCGGTCTCAATCAAATTTGAAACTGCTCTGCCACTGAATTGCGTTTTTGACATCTAATCTGCGGTTTGGTGGTCAACGGCACTCCGGCTGCCGCCCTGTGAAAGAGATGCCGTCATCTAAGGGTGCATATCGAAACATTCCGCGTAAGGCGCAAAAAACATTTACGCGGGATGAAACGGCTCGAAGCTGGCCCTCGCAAGGGGTGGAGGCCGAAGGGCTGGGCTGTCGGTCAGAGGCAAAAATCCCATGCGCGGCGGCAGGCACCGACGAAAGATTTTTGGCAGCCGCGGCGATACAAACCAACATGAGGGGGTACATAGGGGGGCGACAGCCTCCCTATGCGGTTTTTTGGTTACTTTTTGTCCGTACAAAAAGTAACCCGGGGTACGGGGCCGGAGGCCCCGAAAATGTCGGGGCCCGGGGGCGGAGCCCCCACAAAGGTCCGGCGGGCAGGCCCGAGAGACCTGCCCGCCAATGTGATCACGCCATTTTCTCCTTGATGTGGCTCAGCCGGTCCAGGGCCTCCAGCAGGGTGCTGTCCTGCTTGGCGAAGTGGACCCGGACGATGTCGTTGACGCCCTTCTCGTTGAAGAAGGAGGTGCCGGGCACGCAGGCCACGCCCACCTTGTGGGCCATCTCCTCGCAGAACTCCACGTCGGTCTGGCCCTTCTTCATGTAGGGGCCGATGTTGGCCAGGACGAAGTAGGCGCCCTGGGGGTCGGTGAAGGGAATGCCGATGTTCTTCAGCCCGTCGGTGAAGAGCTTCTTCATGTGGGCGTAGTGGGCCCCAAACTCCTCGTAGTAGCTGTCGGGCATCTCCAGGCCCACGATGGCGGCCTCCATCAGGGGGGAGGGGGCGCCCACGGTGTTGAAGTCATGGTACTGCTTGATCCGCTCCATGATGGGCTGGGGGGCGATGGCGTAGCCCAGACGCCAGCCGGTGATGGAGTAGGTCTTGCTCAGGCTGGAGCAGGAGACGGTCCGCTCCCACATGCCGGGCAGGCTGTTCATGTAGACGTGCTTGTGGCCGTCGTAGACGATGTGCTCGTAGACCTCGTCCATGATGGCGTAGGTATCGTACTTCACACACAGGTCCGCGATGAGCTTCAGCTCGTCGTAGGTAAACACCTTGCCGCTGGGGTTGGAGGGGTTGCAGATCAGGATGGCCTTGGCCCCCTGCTTGAAGGCGTCCTCCAGCACGTCGGGATCAAAGTTGAAGGTGGGGGGCACCAGGGGCACGAAGATGGGCTCGCAGTCCGCCATGATGGCCTGGGCCCGGTAGTTCTCGAAGTAGGGGGAGAAGATGATGATTTTATCCCCGGGGTTGGTCAGGGCAAAGATAGTGTCCACCATGGCCTCGGTGGAGCCGATGGTCACCACGATCTCCGTCTCCGGGTCCAGGGTCCGGCCCATGAAGCGGCCGCACTTCTTGGCCAGGGCCTGGCGGAAGTTGGGCGCGCCCATGGTGATGGGGTACTGGTGGGGGCCCTGGTGGCTGACCTCCTCCAAGCGGTCCAGCATGGCCTTGGGGGGATCAAAGTCGGGGAAGCCCTGGGCCAGATTGATGGCGCCGCACTCCAGGGAGATCCGGGTCATCCGCCGGATCACGGAGTCGGTGAAGAGCTTGTTCTTTCTGCTCATTTCCTGCATGGTTGATCGTTCCTTTCATAGGGTATTCATCCTTTTTCTTGAAAGAAAAAGGATCAAAAAGAACTTTTGACGCAAACTTGCCGAAAAAGGCTGACGCCTTTTCCGCCAAAGAGGATTCGCTTCGCTCTGCGCCTCGGGGCCTATGGCCCCTGCGACACTCGCTCCGCGCAGAGTGTTTTTCCGACGTACACGCCGCCGGAAAAACGATTTCACTTTATTTTGCGCCGTGCGCGGCGCAAAACTCTGCGAGGCGTTTTGTATTTCCACGCGAAACGGAGTTTCGCGCAAGAGTTTTCTTTTGATACTTTTCTTTTTCAAAAGAAAAGTATGGAACTGGAAAGGAGTTTTTGATGAGCGATCTGTTGGTGGTGAACATTGGGACGCTGGCGACGGCGGAGGGGCGCTCTGCCAGAGGCGGCGCGGCCCAGGGCGAGGTCCGGGCGCTGCGTGACGCCTGGGTGCGGATCGAAGATGGCGTGATCACCGCCGTGGGGACGGGGGAGCCGCCCCAGGCCCCCGGCGCGGCCCGGCTGGACGCCGGGGGGCGGCTGGTGACCCCGGGGCTGGTGGACGCCCACACCCACCTGATTTTCAGCGGCTGGCGGCAGCACGAGCTGGGGCTGAAGCTCCGGGGGACGCCCTATCTGGAGATCCTGGCCCAGGGCGGCGGCATCCTGTCCACCGTCCGGGCCACCCGGAGCGCCTCCCAGGCGGAGCTGGAGGCCAAGGGCCGCCGGGCCCTGGACGAGATGCTGCGCCTGGGCACCACCACCTGCGAGGCCAAGAGCGGCTACGGCCTGGACACGGAGACGGAGCTGAAGCAGCTCCGGGCCATCCGGGTCCTGAACGGGAGCCACCCTGTGGACCTGGTCCCCACCTTCCTGGGGGCCCATGCGGTGCCGGAGGAATACCGGGAGGACCGGGCGGGCTACGTCCGCCTGGTCTGCGAGGAGATGATCCCCGCGGCGACGGGGGAGGGGCTGGCGAAATTCTGCGACGTGTTCTGCGAGACCGGGGTATTCTCCGCCGGGGAGACCCGGACGATCCTGGAGGCCGGCCTGCGCCACGGCCTGCGGCCCAAGATCCACGCCGATGAGATCGACGCCATCGGCGGCTCCCAGCTGGCCCGGGAGGTGGGGGCCGTCTCCTGCGAGCACCTGATCGTCTGCCCGCCGGAGGGGATCGCCGCCATGGCCGCGGCGGGGACGGTGGCCTGCCTGCTGCCCGCCACCAGCTTCTACCTGGGGGCGGCCTACGCCCCGGCCAGGGCCATGGTGGACGCCGGCGTGCCGGTGGCCCTGGCCACGGACTTCAACCCCGGCTCCTGCCCCTGCCTGAACATGCAGCTGGTGATGAGCCTGGGCTGCCTGAAGTACCGGCTGACCCCGGAGGAGGTGCTGACGGCGGTCACGCTCAACGGCGCGGCGGCGGCGGGCCTGGCGGACACCGTGGGGTCCCTGGAGCCGGGAAAGCTGGGTGACCTGGTGATCTGGGAGGCGGAGGACCTGGACTACCTCTGCTACCGCCTGGGCAGCAACCTGGCCCGGACCGTGGTCAAGCGGGGAGCGGTCTTTACAAATCATACAGAGGGCGTTATGGGCCCGGAAGGAGAGAGAAATGGCTAAGCTGGTGGAGTGCATCCCGAATTTCAGCGTCAGCCGGGAGCGGGACCCGGCGGTGTTCCAGGCCCTGGAGGACCTGGCAAACAGCATCCCCGGGTGCGCGGTGCTGGACGTGCAGAGCGACGGGGACCACAACCGCTGCGTGTTCACCATGGTGGGGTCCCCCGGGGCCATGGAGGAGGCGGCCCTCCGGCTGGCGAAGCAGGCCGCGGAGACCATCGACATGACAAAGCACACCGGCCAGCACCCCCGGATGGGGGCGGTGGACGTGATCCCCTTCGTCCCCACCATGGACATGACGGTGGAGGAGTGCGTGGCGCTGAGCCGGCGGGTGGCCGGGCGGATCTGGGAGGAGCTGGCAATTCCTGTCTATCTCTACGAGGACGCCGCCACGTCGCCGGATCGGGTCAACCTGGCCAGCGTCCGCAAGGGGCAGTTTGAGGGCATGGCGGAGAAGATGAAGCTGCCGGAGTGGGCCCCGGACTACGGAGAGCGGCGGCCCCACCCCACGGCCGGGGTGGTGGCGGTGGGGGCCCGGATGCCCCTCATCGCCTACAACGTGAACCTGGACACCTCCGACCTGGAGATCGCCAACAGGATCGCCCGGTCCATCCGGGCCGCCGGCGGCGGGTTCAAGTACTGCAAGGCCATCGGCGTCATGCTCGGGGACCGGAACATCGCCCAGGTGTCCATGAACCTGGTCAACTACGAGGGCACCCCCATCTACTACGTCTTTGAGATGATCCGGGCCCTGGCGGACCGCTGGGGGGTGCGGATCATCGGCAGCGAGCTGGTGGGCCTGACCCCGGCCAAGGCCCTGCTGGACTGCGCGGAGTACTACCTGAAGCTGGAGAATTTCGACTGCCGCAGGCAGGTGATGGAGTACCACCTGATCGGACGGGAGGAGTGAGGCGCGATGGAACTGGCTGAATTGACCACAAGGGGCTTCTCGGAGCTGCTGGCCTCCGACGCGCCGGCCCCCGGCGGCGGCTCCGCCGCCGCCCTGGAGGGGGCCCTGGGGGCGGCCCTCATCGCCATGGTCTGCCGCCTGACGGCGGACAAGCCCGGATACCGGGAGCACCGGGAGACGGTGCTGGCCGTCCAGGAGCAGGCGGAGGCCCTGCGCGTGCGGTTCCTGGACGCGATGGAGCGGGACACGGAGGCCTTTCGCCGCGTCAGCGACGCCTTCGCCCTGCCAAAGGCCACGGAGGAGGAGAAGGCCGCCCGCTCCGCCGCCATCCAGCGGGGAATGGCCGGGTGCATGGCCCCGCCCCTGGAGGTGATGGACCTGGCCGCCCAGGCCCTGGACCTGGCGGCGTCCCTGCTGGGCCGGTTCAATGAGAACTCCGCCAGCGACCTGGGGGTGGCGGCCCTGTCCCTCCGCTCCGGGCTCCAGGGGGCGTGGCTCAACGTCCTCATCAACGCCGGGAGCCTGAAGGACCGGGGGGCGGCGGAGGCGGCCCTGGAGACCGGGCGGCATCTGCTGGCCCGGGCCATGCCCCTGGCGGACAAGGTCTACGACGCCGTCGCGTCATCCCTTCTATAAAAACGCTGAATGATGGGGAGGCCCTCGGCCTCCCCATTTTCCCGTTCATTTCCCGACGTGTTTTTTCCCCGCCCTCTGGTAGAATCGTCTCCAGATCATCTGTGGGAAGGGGACAGGCTATGAAGATCGGCGGCATCACCTTGGACCGGCTGAGGGACGGGCGGATCGTCCGGCTGGCGGGGTACGGATTGGCGGGATTTCTC
>DVGP01000083.1 GCA_018712665.1 Candidatus Pelethomonas intestinigallinarum
GGGCTGTATCTCAAGAACCATGTTTCGATACGCAACAAAAGAAACATGTCCCCCTTTCACAGGGCGGCAGCCGAAGCATCGTCGAACGCCAGGCCGCAGATTAGATGACAAAAATCTAATTCGGTGCAGAGATGTTCCGAATTTAATAAAGACTGATTCAGACAAAGGATTCCAAAACCTTGGTTTTGGCGGTTTTTCGGTTCACTTTTGGGCGTACAGCCCGTAGGCCTCTATCCTCACCGACGCCCGCAGGGCATTCAAATGAGAGATAGTGAACCCCGGGGCGTGGGGGCGGGTAGCCCCCACAAGGTCTGAACCGCAGGGCACGGGGGCGCACAGCCCCCGATACGTCACTCGCCCCGGGGGGCGAAACTCCCCAAATCCCGGGGCGTGGGGGCGGGTAGCCCCCACAAGGTCTGAACCGCGGGGTACGGGGGCGCGCAGCCCCCGAAATCTAAGGGGTGTGGGGCCCGCAGGCCCCACAAGCCATCGACCAGAATGGCAGCCATTCGGAAGAAAACAGAACGAACCATGAGAGAGGGGGCGAGCACGTGCCCAAGGTGACCATTACAGACCATCTGCCCTTTCCGCCGGCGGCGGTGTGGCGGCAGGTGACGGACCTGGAAAACTACGGCTGGCGCAGCGATATCGGGCTGATCGAGGTCCGACAGGGAGGCCGGACCTTCATCGAGTACACACGGGACGGCTTCCCCACCAAGTTCACCGTCACCGCCTTCGCCCCCTGCCGCTGGTACGCCTTCGACATGGTCAATGCCAATTTCACCGGCCGGTGGGAGGGGCTGTTTGCCCCGGATGAGGGCGGGACCAGGATCGAGTTCACTGAGGAGGTCACCCCTCACAACCCTCTGCTGCGCCTGGCGGCGGGGGTCTATCTGCGCCGCCAGCAGCGGCGGTACATCGCGGACCTGCGCCGCAGCCTGGAGGAGAAAGGATAAATATGGCAAAACGACATTACATCCCTGTGACGGCGGACGTGCCCGGGGTCAGCGACGGCCAGCGGGCCTTCCTCCGCCGGGCCATCCGCACCGCCCTGGCGACGGAGGGGGTGGATTTCCCCTGCGAGGTGGACGTGCGCCTCACCAACGACGAGACCATCCACCAGATTAACCTGGATATGCGGGAGGTGGACAGGCCCACCGATGTGCTGAGCTTCCCCGCCTTCGACCTGACCCCCGGCGAGCTGCCCGGTCCGGAGGACGCCGACCCGGGCACCGGCCTGGTGCCCCTGGGGGACATGGTGATCTCCATGGAGCGGGTGGCCGCCCAGGCCAAGGAGTACGGCCACTCCAACCGCCGGGAGTTGGCCTATCTGACGGTCCATTCCGTCCTCCACCTCCTGGGCTACGACCACCTGGACGAGGGACCCCAGAAGGCTCAGATGCGCGCCCGGGAGGAGGCCATCATGGCGGAGCTGGGATTGGAGCGGTGAGGGGATAAGGAGATGGAGAATGAGGCGCTTTTTTCCGTGGCCGGAGTCCTGCCGCCGGGCTATCAGGCCCGTATTCTGACGGAGGCGGACATCCCGGCGGCGCTGGCGCTGTGTGAAGGAAATCCACTCTTCTATGAGTACTGCCCGCCGCGTCCCTCGGCAGAGAACCTCCTGGCCGACATGTCCGCGTTGCCGCCGGGCAGGACCATGGAGGACAAGCACTTTTTGGGCCTCTGGCGGGATGAGAAGCTGACCGCTCTGCTGGACCTGGTCCTGGGGTATCCGGAGGAGGACGCCGCCTGGATCGGCCTGTTTATGACCGCACGGGAGAGCCAGGGTAGGGGAGAGGGCTCCGTCCTGATTGGGGCGGTCCTCCGCCGCCTGAAGGGACTGGGCTATGCCAGGGTGGGGTTGGCCTACGCCAAGGGCAATCCCCAGAGCGCCGCCTTCTGGCGGAAGAATGGCTTTCACCCCACCGGGAGAGAGGTCCCGGCGGAGAGCTACACCGCCGTAGTGCTGGAGCGGGAGCTTAAGTAAGTACAGAAAAATAATGTAATTTCTGCCGGCCAATTGCTCAATGCCGGTAAATAAATAAGAAAGTTGAGGATCATCTAATGAGTGAGATCAAAAAGACGGCCATGGTGGCCATTGTGGGACGGCCCAACGTGGGCAAGTCCACCCTGACAAACGCCCTGGTGGGGGAGAAGATCGCCATTGTCTCCTCCAAGCCCCAGACCACCCGGAACCGGATCTACGGCGTGGTGAACCGGGGAGAGACCCAGTTCGTGCTGCTGGACACCCCAGGGCTCCACAAGGCCCGGACCCGGCTGGGGGACTACATGGTGAAGGTGGTGCGCCAGTCGGTGGCGGACGTGGACGCGGTGTGCCTGCTGGTGGAGCCCATCCCCCACGTAGGGGCCCCGGAGCAGGCTTTGATCGACCGCATCCGGGAGGAGAAGCTGCCGGCGGTGCTGGTCATCAACAAGATCGACACCGTGGAGAAGGAAAATCTCCTGGCGGTGATCGCCGCCTACAGCGCGGCGTACGACTTCGACGCGATTATCCCCATCTCCGCGGAGCGGCGGGACGGGCTGGACATCCTGCTGGACCAGCTGGAGAGCTACGCCGCCGAGGGCCCCCAGCTCTTCCCCGACGGCATGACCACCGACCAGCCGGAGCGGCAGGTGGTGGCGGAGATCGTCCGGGAGAAGCTGCTGCGGAACCTGGACAAGGAGATCCCCCACGGCACCGCTGTGGAGGTGACCAAGTTCTCCGAGCGGGACAGCGGGGTCATCGACCTGGATGTGACCATCTACTGCGAGAAGGCCAGCCACAAGGGAATCATCATCGGCAAGAACGGCGCCATGCTGAAAAAGATCAGCACCCACGCCCGGGAGGACATCGAGCGGTTCATGGGGGCCAAGGTCTACCTCCAGACCTGGGTGAAGGTCAAGGAGAACTGGAGAGATAACGTCAATTACGTGCGGAGCTTCGGGTACCGGTATGACGATTAAATGAAAAACGCGCCGTCTGTCGCACCAATCCTGGCACGGCAGACACGCGCCGTCACATAGTATTTTTAAGGGTCCTGGAGCAATCCGGGGCCCTGTTTTTATGCCCTGATTGGCTGTCCTGCTTATCCCATTCCGGCCTGCTGAAGCGTCAGCCGAGGCAGCAACCCCGCCACATTGTACCCGTGTCATCTATGCCCATAATGTGCGCCAGACCATGCGTTTGTCCGCAAAATCGCAACGATATGGCCGCGTCAGAGGCCGCTCCGGTATCCGGGGTGAGGGTGATGGGGCGTGTGCGGGGAAGAGGGAGAGGGGGTTACGGAAGGTGGAGCGGCAGGGAGCGCAGCGGTGCGCTCCGGTATCAATTTTGTAGCTTTTGAGGATGGTGTTGCGGTATGGTGCTGCGGTCAGGATTGGTGCGACAGTGCGACGGTTTTGCGAGAGACCGGC
>DVGP01000084.1 GCA_018712665.1 Candidatus Pelethomonas intestinigallinarum
GGTTCTTATGACGCACCCACGGGAGTATCCGAAGGAATTCAGGACAGGTCTCTTCATATGCGGGGGATTCCAAAGGGGGCGTTGCCCCCTTTGTGTCGTCGCGGAAGAGGGGGCCACGGGGGAGAAACCCCATCGAAAGGGTTTCTCCCTCCGTGCGCCCTTTTGCCTACTTTTCCGGCGAGGGAAAAGTAGGTCGGGGTCCGGGGGTGAAACCCCCGAGAGCCGCCAAATAGAATGGCAGCTATTCGGGAGAAAAAATCTTTCTCCCCCACCCGCCCGGCGATGGGCGAATCTGTGCCCATCGGTGCCATGCGCTGGCACAGAGCCATCAAAGCTCGGGGCACGGGGGCGGAGCCCCCGAAAAGAGGTGTGGGGCCATCAGCCCCTCTACATCTCTTTTTCCAGGATCTCAATGATCTCCCCGACGGCCCCGTCGCGGCAGTGACACACCACCCTGGCCCCGGAGGAGAGGACCCCCGGCACGGCGTTGGCGGGGCAGAAGGCCCGGTCCGCCGCCAGGAGCATGGGGAGATCGTTCATGTGGTCCCCGGCGCAGATGAGGGTCTTGCACCCCAGCATGTCCGCCAGGCGGCGGACCATGGCCCCCTTGTTGGCCCCCCGGGCGGTCATCTCCAGCAGGTGGTCGCTGGAGAAGATCAGCTCGTACTCCTCCCGCCAGCCCCGGTCCTCCGCCAGGGCCACCACCCGGTCCAGCTTCTCCCGCTCCCCCACGAACAGGGCCTTGCTCACGGGCATGGGCACCGTCTCCTCCCCCAGGTCGGAGATGACCTGGAAGTCCATGCCGGTGAGGAGGGCGTGCTGCACGTTCCAGTCCGAGGGGTTCATCACCTGGAGCAGATCCGTCTCGTGGTAGATCTCCAATGACAGCCCCGGGAACGCCTCCATCACCTGGGCGATGTGCTTCCGGCAGTCGTCGTGGAGAAAGGAGGTGGTCAGGTACTCCTCCGTCCTGTAGTCGTAGATGGCTCCGCCGTTGTCCACCACCGCCGGGGCGTTGGTGGGCACCATGGCGGCGTACTTGCGGAAGGCGGGCATGGCCCGGCCGGTGGCCACGGCGAACAGGCCCCCCTCCGCCATCCACCTTTGGATGGCGTCCATATTCCGCCGGCTCATGGCCGGAATCTCCCCGCCGGAGCGGAGGGCCTCCTCGGTGTACAGCAGGGTGTTGTCAAAATCGCTGGCCAGCAGTATCCCGTGAAATCTTCCCATAGGTCTCTATCCTCCCGGGCCCGGCGCCGCCGGGTCGCTCTATATGTATTCCACGCTCCACTATACACGATTTTTCCCCAAAGCGCAATGGCGGGAAGGGGGCATACGGCGGACAAGTCCCGCATAGGATGGGACAAGCAAGCCGCCAGGGGCGGCGGAAAAGGAGCGATGGAACCCATGACCATCAAGCGCAGGTCCAGGCCCTCCCCCCGGCGGCGGCAGATCGCCGCCCTGCTGGTGTCGGCGGGGGTGCTGTGGACAGTGGCGGTCACCGCCGCCAGCCCCACCGCCCAGGCGGCCCTCCAGGCCCTGGGGCGGCAGGGGGACGTGGCCCTGGCCATTTTGCGCCACCAGCTGGCCGACGGGCGGGAGCTGGACGCGGTCCCCGCCTCGGTGGCCCTGGCCATCGGCCAGAGCCCGCTGCTCCTGGGGGGCCGGGAGGCCGTCGGGGAGCTGCGGGGCCAGGATGAGACCGACACCGATGAGGGGGCGGACGGCGGAGAAGACGGACAAAATGAGGCCGGGCCCCCCACCATCCCCATCCAGGAGGAGGCGGCGGACCCGGGAACGCCACTGATTTTTGCCGACAACGGGGTCCCAGCCAGGACCCTGGTGCCCACCACCACCGAGGGGTACGTGGTCACCGGGGACGTGTACATCAACAACCGCTCGGACAAGAGCTTTGACGCCTCCCTCTTTGACGGGACCTTCGACGCGTCCCTGTCGGAGGAGGGCCCTCAGGTCCTCATCGTACATACCCACGGCAGCGAGGCCTACACCATGCCGGAGGGCCAGGAGTACGTCCCCAGCAGCGAGTACCGCACCACGGACTGCGAGTACAACACGGTGCGGGTGGGCCGGGAGCTGGCGGCGACCCTGGAGGAGGCGGGGCTCTCCGTCATCCACGACGAGACCCTCCACGACTACCCCCAGTACAGCGGGGCCTACGACCGGTCCCTGGAGACCATCGAGAGCTACTTGGAGCAGTACCCCACCATCTCCATCGTCCTGGACGTCCACCGGGACGCGGTGGCCGACGGGGAGGGGAACATGGTCAAGGTGGTCAGCAGCGTGGCGGGGGTCAACGCCGCCCAGATGACCTTCGTGGTCGGCACCGACGGCGGCGGCCTGGAGCACCCCAACTGGGCGGAGAACCTGAAGCTGGCGGCGGCGGTGCAGCAGGACCTGTGTGAGGACTACCCCACCCTCATGCGGCCCATCACTGTGCGGAACTCCCGGTACAACCAGCACGTCGCCACCGGGACCCTGCTGGTGGAGATGGGGGCGGCGGGGAACTCCCTGGACGAGGCCCTCCTGTCCGCCCGGCTCCTGGGCCAGTCCCTGGCGGAGGTGCTCCTGGCAAAAACTGCCGGCGCGTAAGCTATGCCGCTTCGTACTCTGGGGT
>DVGP01000085.1 GCA_018712665.1 Candidatus Pelethomonas intestinigallinarum
GCCATATCCGCCTTTCGGGCTTGTCACAGCAATATCGACATCTCCATCTTGAACGGAAACTCCGCAGTTGCTGTAGATGCCGCAATAATATTGATATAAATAATCATTATCCGTATCCGTCTCGCCGCCGGTGACCGTGATATGCAGCTGACAGTCATCGATCTCAACCGACACGGCATCTTTATCATATTCAAGGTAATTTGAGCAGATGCCCCTATAGCTGCTGGCAATGGTCAGCCTGCCTTCGCCTTCGATCGTAAGTTTACCCTGGCCATAGACGCCAAACGTCAGGGCATCGGCGCTGTTGCTTTGGATGGTACTGTTCCCCTCCAGGACGATGGTCAGGTCCTCGTCGGAGTAAATGCCGCAGCTGTAGCTGTAGTAGGCGTATCCGCTGCTGATCTCAGCATTGTTCAGGGTCAGGGTGTTGTCCTCCGGGTCGTAGACCGCCGTGCCGCCGCCGCACGAGACGGTGTAATCCGCTGCCGTAAGAACGTCTACGCCGTTCACCACCACGCCGAAGGTCCGCAGGCCTTCTTTGGGGTCTCCGTTTTCGATCACCATCTCAGGGCCGGAGCAGGAGTAGATATTACCGTCGATGATGATCCCCTCGGTAGCAGAAGCTCCAAAAGACGCTTTGTTTTCAGAGACAGCGGTAACGGTGGAAGTACTGTCGATGGTCAGGGAGCCATCAGTAGCTATGCCGCAAAAAGAGCCGATTTCGCTGTAGGCGGTCACCGTGCTGCCGCTGATGGAAATGTCAGAGTATGACCTGATACCGCCCGAAGTGCCGGTTATGTCCAACGTACTGTTAGAAATATTCAGATTGCCTTCGAGGTGGATGCCAAAAGAGCAGCCCTTGATGGTCAGCTTGGCAGAGGGATCCTCGCCGCGGATTGTAAGGCTGCCATAGGACGTACCGATACCATAGAAGTTACCATAGAAGTTTGAATCACCGGTAATGGTATTTTCCCCTATCAGGACGATGGTCAGATCTCCCGTAAATTCAATATTGCCGTTGTAATGTGCCTCCGTGATCGTGGCGTTGTCCAGGGTCAGGGTGTTGTCCGCGGGGTCATACGCCGCCGTGCCGCTGCCGCACTGCACGGTGTAGTCCGTCGCTTCCAGGATGTTCTCGCCGTTCACCCACAGCTGCTCCACCTGGGGTTCGGACACGGGGTCCTCGAACTCCGGCTGCTGCTCCTCACCGCCAGACTCACCGCTCTCCGCCACCATTTCAGGAAAAGCTTGCTCACCATCTGCCAGCCCAGTAATACTGTCCCCCTGGGTCACATAGTTACTGGTATCCTGAGCGAAAGCCGCCGTTGGCAGCAGACTCAGCACAAGGCACAGGCTCAGCAATGTGGCAAAAATCCGTCTCCTCATCTTCGTTTATCCTCCTTTGAATGGCTTCGTCCACCGCGCCCTCCGTGAAAGCGCCCGAGGGCCGTGCACCGCTTGACAGTCACAGTGTACCACAGGAAACATTTCAGGCGGCAAACCTTACAGAAATGTAAAGCTTGCCGCCTGGGCGTCAGATCTGTTCCAGGGTATAGCCGTCCCCCCGCTTGGAGGAGATCTCGATGCGGGACTCCTGGCTGTTGAGCTTCCGGCGCAGCCGGGAGATCAGCGTCCACAGGGCCCGGCTGTCGTCCTCCACATTGGTGTTCCAAACCTCCATCAAAACCTCCTGCTTGGAGACAGTTTTCTCCGCGCTGCGAACCAGCAGAAGCAGCGCGGCAAATTCCTTCTGGGTCAGCTGCAGGTCCGTGTCCCCCAGGTAGCCGCAGCCGGAGAAAACATCCAACCGCAGGCTGCCGTAACTGATATAGCGGCTCCTGGCCCGCTCCTGCCGCAGCCGTGCCTCGATCCGCGCGGCCAGCACCTCCAGGTCGTAGGGCTTGGCCAGGTAGTCGTCGCCTCCGGCCCGCAGGCCCTCCACTACATCCCGGCTCTCTCCCAGGGCGCTGAGAAACAAAATGGGGACGTGGTACTGCTCCTTCAGCTCCCGGCACAGCTCCACACCGTCGCCGTCGGGCAGCATAATGTCCAGCACCACCAGATCCACCGGGTGCCAGCGCAGGGCCTGGCGGCACTCCCGGGCGGTGGCGGCCTGGAGGATCTCATAGCCGTACATGGTCAGGGCCTCTGCGTTGATCTTCATGATGTGTGGGTTGTCCTCCACCAGGAGAATTGTACTCATGACTCCGCCTCCCTTTTCAGCACAGTAAACGCAAAAACCGTCCCCCCTGGGCCGGTGCGTTCCACCTTCAGGCTCCCGCCGTGGGCCTCCACCGCCTCCCGGCAGATGGCCAGCCCCAGGCCGCTGCCGCCATCGCCGCTGTAGCCTTTCTCAAAGATGTGCGGCAGCGTCTCCGGGTCGATGCCGCCCCCGGTGTCCTCCACCCGGAACACTACATATTCCCGGTGCTCCCGGTCTGAGGCGCGGATGGTAATGACACCGTTTCGGGTGTGGCGGTTGGCGTTGATCACCAGATTGATCAAGATCTGCAGCAGCATCTCCCAGCTGCCGTATATATCCACACAGGCTCCACTGGAAATGTCCAGTCGGTTGCTGTTTTTCAGGCACATGGGGGTGCAGATGGCCCGGATGCTCTCCAGAAGCGGTCCCACCTCCACCGTGGCAAACTGGGTCTCGCTGGTCCGGCCGTAGGAGTACTCCATGAGCTTGGTCACCATATCCGACAGCCGCTGGGCCTCGCTGCGGATGACCTTCAGGTTCTCCGGCGTCTCGCTGCTGATGTGGCCGGTGGACATTTGCATCCCAGTGAGCTGGGCGTAGCCGGAGATGACGGTGAGAGGCGTCTTCAGCTCGTGGGCCACCTGGTGCAGGAAATCCAGATTCATGGCGTTCATGCGCTCCAGGAGCTCGCTGCGGCTGCGGCTCTCCGCCAGAGCCACCTCCTGCGCCCTGGCCTGCAGGCTGATCGACGCCGCGATGAGGAGGTCAAAGAGCAGCATTCCACCGGGCATGATCCCATAGTGGCTGACCGCCGAGCTGTTGTTGACGTAGAGGGCCTCCAGCAAAATGGCCGAAATGATCACAGCCGCGCCGCCCACCGTCAGGGCGTCGGCGGTCTGGAAGGTCCTCTGCCGCAGATAATACCGCGCCACGCTCCAGACAAGGTAGGCCAGATAGGGCAACGCGCAGCTCCAGGCCGCGGTACACACCGTGACCAGCCAAAACGTGGGCAAAACGGCCATGAGCACCGCGGCAACCCCCATGGCCGCTGCGTGAAGGAGGGTGGGGAGCCTTTTCACCGCGGTGGGATACATGCTCCCCAGCAGCAGGAGCACCATCCCCGGCAGCAGCGCGGTCACAGCCATGAAGAGCCGGTAGGCGAGATACCAGGAGGTGTCCGGCGGCAAGGCGTGGATGACCAGAAAGTTCTGGTCCCGGAGGGCCATCATCAGGCAGCAGACTGCAAGCAAAAGGAAAGCACCCCGCCGCTGCAGCGCGGCGCAGAGGAGGAAATACAGGAACAGAACCACCAGCCCGCCGCTGAGGCTCAGGGAGACCAGGTCGTTGCCCGCCTTGAACTCCTCTATGTTCTGGGGGGTGGACAGGTAGGTGGGCTGGATGAAGCCCCCGTCCCGGTGGACGAAGTTGGAAAACTGGTAGATGACCTCGATCTCCCCTGTCTCTCCGGAGTAGAGGGGGATGGTCATATAGCCGATCCGGGGCACGCTCTCGGCGGCGTTGTCCGCCACGGTGCCGAAGCCGGCGGCCTCCACGCCGTTGACAAAGACCCGGGTGCTGTAGTCGATGGAGTAGGAGCAGAGGGTGTAGTACCGCTCCGGCTGGGCCTTGATGATGAGGCGGTAGGTGCCGTACCGGGTCTCGCCCTCCCCCTCCGGCAGGCGGTCCGCCCCGCCGGAGGCGAAGTCCGCGGAGGTATACAGGGCGTTGGGGTAAAAATCCCAGCTGTTGTTTACATTGACCACAGTCTGGGACAAGTCCATCCCGGTGATGTCCAGTACGCCATCCACCGGGTAGACCTCAGGGATATCGTCCGCCCGTCTGGTGAGGAACAACCGCGCGACTACCGCGACCAGCAGCACAATGACCACCGGTACCAGCCATTGCAGATGCCTGCCACGGGCCTTATCTTCCCGCATCCCGCCCCACCTCCTTCGTGTTTTCCTCTCATTATACCGCCTGGCCCCGGCCTTTTCAACCGCCAGGCCGGGAGAGGGCTAGAGGAACAGCCTAACGCCGCCGCCCTCCCGGACGATGTCGGTGCAGACCGCCCGAAGCATAGCCAGAGAGAGGTCGTCCCCGCCCTGCCCCTCCAGAGAGAAATCCTGGTCCGCGGCGGCGTAGACCGACAGAGTGCTGTCCTTCATACTGTACGCCACGGTCACGTCGATGGCAATCCGCTCCCCCTTCATCTGGGGAAGCATGATGTTGACCAGCAGCTCCTCCAGCACCAGCTGCACCCGGTAGATCTGCTTCTCCGAGGCAAACTGCCGCCGGCAGAACTCCACCACAGCGCCGTTGAGGCCGTAAATGTCGAAATTCCGGTCCGTGATGGTTCGCTGGAAGGTCTTCAGGCGGTTGATAAAGGCCCTTGTCCGCTCCCGCTTGGGGGAGTCGAAGATCTGAGCTGGGGGTCCCATCTCGTAGATCCCCTTCTCATCCATGTAGATCACCTGGGAGCTGACGGCCTTGGCGAAGCTCATCTCATGGGTGACGATAACGCAGGTCATCCCCCGGTTCACCAGCCGGCGGATGACCGCCAGCACCTCGTCCACCATGGTGGGGTCCAGGGCAGAGGTGGGCTCGTCAAAGAGGATGATCTCCGGCTTCATTGCCACGCACCGGGCAATGGCGGCCCGCTGCTTCTGGCCTCCGGAGAGCTGGGAGGGCATATAGTCCGCCCGCTCCGCCATACCCACCTGGGTCAGGCACTCCATGGCCAGGTGGATGGCATCCTCTTTGGACAGGCCCTGGAGCTGCATGGGGGCCATCATCACGTTCTCCAGCACCGTCTTATGGGAAAACAGGTTGAAGGTCTGGTACACCATGCCCATCTTCCGGCGGATCTGGTCCAGAGGAGCGCCCTTGGCGGTGATCTCCTGGCCGTCGATAAATACTCTCCCCCCAGTGGGCTGCTCCAGCAGATTGATGCAGCGCAGGAATGTGCTCTTTCCGCAGCCGGAGGGCCCAATGACAGAGATACAGTCCCCTTTTTCAATGTCTACATTGATGTCCTGAAATACAAGATTGCTGCCGAAGCTCTTGGAAAGGCCCTCGATATGAATTACAGGCATCAGGCTGCCTCCTTCCGATACAGATGCTTGTTCCGGTCCGCCAGACCCAGCATGCGGTTGGCAATAAAGCCCAGCAGAAGGTAGACCACCGAGGTGATCACCAGAGAGATGATGGGGTCCATGGTGCGGGAGGTGATCACGGTGACCGCCCGGGTCATGTCCTGCACCGCCAAGAGGCTCACCACGGAGGTGTCCTGCATGGTCAGCACAAACTGGGTCTTGTACAAAGGCATGACCTGGTGGCGGGCCTGAGGAAACACGACCTGGAAAAACGCCTGCCACTTGGAGTAACCCAGGGTCCGGGCTGCCTCAATCTCCCCCACAGCCACAGAGTCCACCGCCGAACGGAACATCTCCGACAGGTGGGACGCGCATTTTAGGGTGAAGGTGATGACGGAGATCGCCTCGGCGCTGAAGCTGGTGTCCGCCAGGATCAGATAGGCGAAGATCATCAGCAGCACCAGGGGCGGCAGCTTCACCATCAGGGCGGTGACGCCGTTGCTGATTCCCCGGACCACCTTGTTCCGGCTCCCCTTTCCGGCGCAGAACACCATGCCCAGGATGGTCCCCAGAGCAAAGGAGGAGATAGTCAGCAGCAGCGTGACCCACAGGCCGGACAGGATCAGCTGGTACCGGTCCTCGTAGATCAGGTTCATGTAAATGGATCTCTGCAAGTATTCGATCAATGCCATAACGCTCTTCCCTCCTGTCTTATGTCTCGCTCTGGGTCACCAGCACCAGATCCAGGTCAAAATAGCTATCTGAGTGCAGGCATGTTCCCATAGCCTCCACCTCTCCGGCGTAGTATTGGGAGATGGCATACACGAAGACGTCCACTTCCCCATTGGCGATGGCCAGAGAGCAGGCGTCCCAGCTGCTGTCGAACCACTCGATGGTATAGCCGTATTCCGCGGCAAAATGTTTGATAAACTCAATGTCTACGCCCTGGGGCTCCTCCGTGACAAAGTCGTAATAGGTGTAGGGGTAGCCGCTGCCGCCGGTGTTGATGGCCACTCGCAGCACCTCCCCATCCTTCACCTGGGGGATGTCCGTATTGGGGACGAACTCCTCGGCGTTGGCCCGCTCCACCAGATCCGCATAGGTCTCGCTGGCCTTGAAGTTGGGGATATATCCGTTCATCTGGTCCCTGACGTCCCGGCGGGCGTTGGTGATATAGGCCACCAGGGAGTCCTCTCCGATGGGTTCATCCTGGATCACGAGGTCCGAATACTCCGCCACCATGCTGTAGCCGTACAGGGCGTCCACAGCAATGGCGTCCACATAGCCGAAGCGCAGAGCCATGATGCAATCCCCAATGCTGTCATAGAGGTAGAGGTTGGGGATGCGCACCTGCTCGGAGAGGTAGTAGTCCGAGCTCCAGGCCAGAGGCGTGCCGATCCGCCACGACTGCCAGTCCTCTATGTCCAGTTCCCTTTCGGCTCCTCTGCCGCCGCAGCCGGTGAGCACCCCCCCTGCCGCCAGCAGGCAGAGCAGCCAGAATACCATTCGCTTTCTTCCGCGCATACTTCCTCCGTTTCCTTCTCCCCGGCTCCCCGGATGATTACTTCTCAAATGCCGGGCGCGCCGCCAATTCTTAGCTTCTCCGCGCCTGTCAATCGGCACAGCCTTTGAGGACGCCAGCAAACAGGAGCCAATCGGCCTGTTACAATAATTTTACTATAGAAACAACCGAAACAGCGAACCTTACACAATTGTAAAGTTTGTTGCGGAAGGCCGCCTGGGACGGACATACGCCCAATTTCAGGGGACCTGCTTTCCGCACGTTCTGATACAAGGCTGATGCGTCGCCGCACAAAGCGTGCCGCATAGAAAAACCAAGATGAGGGCTGCTCCGAAGCTCATGATTGACATTTTTCAAGCACGGCCTGACGTCAGAAACAACCCCGCAAAAGGGCTGCGAAGAAGTGTTGTTTTCAGCACCTCTCCGCAGCCCTTTTTGCATCAATGCAAGGAAATATGAATTGATATATCAGTTGTCCTCCATACCGCAATTTCGCGGTCCCAGAACATAAAAGGCGAACCCCGGCGGGATGGGAAAATAATATTGTCACGGTCAGATGTTTGTGCTATACTGCCCCTGGCACAGATCAAACAGACTGTAGAATTATAGGAGTTGAAAATCGCATGAAGAATAAAAAAGCCATTGCCGCCGCAGCCATTATCGGCCTTGTCGCCCTGATCGGGATCCTGTATGCAGCGTACATACATTTTGCTCCGTCAGCGGTGGCGGGTGAGAAGCACATCACCATCACCATCCAGTTTCCGGAGGAGGAAAAGCAGTACGAGCTGGATACTGACGCCGAGTACCTGCGGGAAGCCTTGGAGTCCGTCGCTGAAATCAGCGGCGAGGAGAGCGAGGAGTTCGGCTTCACTCTCTACTCCGTCGACGGCGTTACAGCAGACTTCAATACCAACAACGCCTACTGGGCCATCTATGTGGACGGAGAGTATGGCATGCTGAGCCTGGCCAACCAGCCTGTAACAGACGGCGGCAGCTACGCCATCGTGTATGAGACATATGAGGGGTAAGTCCGCCCACCCGGCACACACCGTCACAGTTCTCGCTCTCTGCACCGCCCTGCTGTACAGTCAGCAGATTGCCTTGGCGTCTATACCGAACGGCGAATGTGTAACGATCCTGCTCATTGTCTTTACCCTCTACTTCCGCAGGCGCACTTTATACATCATTTACCTCTTTGCCCTGCTGGAGGGGATCACATACGGCTTTGGGATCTGGTGGTTCATGTACCTCTATGTCTGGACCATCCTGTGGGCCATCGTGATGCTCTTGGGCAGGCAGCCCAGGTCCTCTCTATTCTGGGCGATCATAGCCGCGTTCTTCGGACTCTTCTTCGGACTGCTCTGCAGCTTTCCCTACCTGGTCACGGGGGGGATCGCCATGGCGTTCTCCTGGTGGATCACGGGGATTCCCTTTGACATTTCCCACTGCGTGTTCAACTTTCTGATCGTCCTGGTCCTCTTCCGCCCGCTGGACAGGCTGTTCTCGTATCTGAAATCGAAGGGCGCACTTCTCTAGGCCATGTTTGAAAAGTGTCAACATGCCCAAATGCCGGGCCTTTTTCCGCCATGCGGCGTTGATTCTCCTTGCGATACACAAAGTATCGCGGCATCAAATCGCCTTGCCTGGCGAAAAAATTCCTCGCCATTGGTCACATTTTCAAATTTCAAACAAGGCCTAGCCACTGAATGCTCCCCGCAAATCAAGGGCGGGATCATCAACTGATTTAACACAATTCTCTCGCTTTTTCAAACAAGGCCCAGGCCTTGTTTAAAAGAGGGGACGCGCCGTTTTTCCGGCGCGCCCCCTTGACTTTTTCTTGTAGATGGTCTATACTCTTTTTAGAACATTTGTTTTATTAAGGAGGCGGGGCCATGGACGTGATGGAAAAGCTGACGATCCTCACCGACGCCGCCAAGTACGACGCCGCCTGCACCTCCTCCGGGGCCCGCCG
>DVGP01000086.1 GCA_018712665.1 Candidatus Pelethomonas intestinigallinarum
GCAATTAGACTAAACAATGATAGCTACAAGACAGAAATCACGGCAACGGGAATCAACAATATTACTGGCACAGTATTAAATTATCAAAATACTGCAACTATTTCTGGTGTGAACGAAAGCGTCACTGATACTGAAACCTCGGAAAACTAAACCAAAACCCCCGGAGTGCGACGCGCTCCGGGGGGCCTTTTTCCCTCCTCCCTTTCCGGGAAACCTTGTCAACGCCCCCCGTCTGTGGTATACTTGCCCCAAACGACGCCAAAAACCTACGGGAGGCCAAGCCATGCGGATCGTAATGAAAATCGGCACCTCCACCCTGACCCACGGCACCGGGAAGCTGAATATCCGGCGGGTGGAGGAGTTGTGCAAGGTGATGAGCGACCTGAAGAACGCCGGGCACGAGATCGTGCTGGTGTCCTCCGGGGCCATCGCCATGGGGGTGGGGAAGATGAACCTCACCCGGAAGCCCACGGACATTCCCAGCAAGCAGGCCCTGGCGGCCATCGGCCAGTGCGAGCTTATGTACATCTACGACAAGCTGTTCTCCGAGTACCACCACACCGTGGCCCAGGTGCTCCTCACCAGCAGCGACGTGGAGGACAGTCACCGGCGCTTCAACTTCCAGAACACCCTCTTCCGGCTCCTGGAGATGAGGGCCCTGCCGGTGATCAACGAGAACGACACCGTGGCCACGGCGGAGATCGCCGTGGGGGACAACGACACCCTGGGGGCCATCGTGGCGGTGAACGTCCGGGCGGACCTGCTGATCCTCATGAGCGACATCGACGGGCTCTACACCGCCGACCCCAGGAAGGACCCCGCCGCCCGGCTGATCCCCCGGGTGGAGCGCCTGACGCCGGAGATCCTGGCTCTGGCCGGGGACGCGGGCACGGAGCTGGGCACCGGCGGCATGGTCACCAAGCTCCGGGCCGCCGGCATGTGCATGGAGGCCGGCTGCGATATGATCATCATGAACGGCTCCCGCCCCGCCGACCTGTACCGGGCGGCGGATGGTGAGGAGATCGGCACCCGGTTCATCGGAAAAAAGGAGGCTTCGCTATGATCACCACCCACGACATCCTGCTCTCGGCCCGGGAGGCACGGCCCGCCCTCCAGCGGACCTCCACGGAGGAAAAGAACGCCGCCCTGCTGGCCATGGCAGACGCCCTGGAGCGGAACGCCGCCGCCATCCTGGCGGCCAACGCGCAAGATATGGAGGCCGCCCGGGGGCACGTCAGCGAGGTGATGCTGGACCGGCTGGCCCTGACGGAGGGGCGGATCGCCGGGATGGCCGAGGGCGTGCGGCAGGTGGCGGCCCTCCCCGACCCGGTGGGCCAGGTCCTCCGGGAGGTCAAGCGGCCCAACGGCCTCGTTATCCGCCGAGTGGCGGTGCCCATGGGAGTCATCGCCATCATCTATGAGAGCCGCCCCAACGTCACCTCCGACGCGGCGGCCCTGGCGGTGAAGGCCGGCAGCGCCTGCGTCCTCCGGGGGGGCAAGGAGGCCTTCCGGTCCGCCAACGCCATCGTGGCCGCCCTGAAGGAGGGGCTTACGGCGGCGGGCCTGCCGGCGGACCTGGTGAATCTGGTCCAGGACACCAGCCGGGAGAGCGCCCGGGAGCTGATGACCGCCACGGGGCTGGTGGACCTGCTGATCCCCCGGGGCGGCGCGGGGCTGATCCGCTCCTGCGTGGAGAACGCCACGGTCCCCTGCGTGGAGACCGGCACCGGCATCTGCCACGTGTATGTGGACGCCGAGGCCGACCTGGACGTGGCCCTGAACATCATCAACAACGCCAAAACCAGCCGCCCCAGCGTGTGCAACGCCGAGGAGGTGTGCCTGGTCCACAGCGCCGTGGCGGAACGGTTCCTGCCCCGGCTGCGGAAGCTCCTGACGGATGACCGGGCCGCCGCCGGGCTGGTCCCGGTGGAGCTGCGGCTGGATCAGCGGGCCGCCGCCATCATCCCCGGCACCCTCGCGGGGGAGGCGGACTTTGACACGGAGTTCTTAGACTACATCCTGGCTGTCAAGGTGGTGGACAGCGTGGAGGAGGCCATCGCCCACATCGCCGCCCACTCCACCCACCACTCCGACGCCATCGTTACCGATGACGAGGCCGCCGCCGGGCAGTTCCTCGCCCTGGTGGACAGCGCGGCGGTGTACTGGAACGCCTCCACCCGGTTCACCGACGGCGGGGAGTTCGGTCTGGGCTGCGAAATGGGCATCTCCACCCAGAAGCTCCACCCCCGGGGACCCATGGGGCTGGAGGAGCTGTGCACCTATAAATATGTCATCACCGGCTCCGGGCAGGTGAGATGATGCTTGTCGGGAGTTCCGGGGCCTCCCCGGCCCCGGGCCCCGGGTCACTTTTTGTTCGTGCAAAAAGTGACCAAAAACACGCTCAGGGGGCAGGTTGCCCCCTGAGAACCCCTCTGAATTTTATTTTATTTGCGCCGCGGCTGCGGCAGCTCTTTCGCGGGTGCCTGCCGCAGCGCATCAGATTTTTGCCTCTGACTGGGCAATGGGCCTTTTGGCCTCCACCCCTTGCGGCGGATGGTTCGAGATGTTTTATCCTGCGTAAATGTTGGCGCAGGCCGGAGGTCTGCTTATCTTTCTTACCCACAAGCAAAACGGAGTAAGTGCCCTGTGGGTATTTGCGTAAAAGTTCTTTTTGATACTTTTTCTTTCAAGAAAAAGTATGTAGACCTGAAAAGTAAGGGGTAATTGGTATGAGTGCGTACACATTTGGTTTTATTGGCGCGGGGAACATGGGGGCGGCGCTGGCCAGGGCGGCCTGCCGGACACTGCCGGCGGGGGAGATCATCCTGTCCAACCGGACGGCGGCGAAGGCGGAGGCGCTGGCGGGGGAGCTGGGCTGCGCCGCCGGGGACAACCGGACAGTGGCGGCGGAGGCGGCGTACATCTTCCTGGGCGTGAAGCCCCAGATGATGGCAGGGCTCCTATCGGAGATCGCCCCGGTGCTGGCGGAGCGGCGGGACAGCTTCGTGCTGGTGACCATGGCCGCCGGACTGACCATGGAGAGGATCGCCGCCATGGCCGGCGGGGACTACCCGGTAATCCGCATTATGCCCAACACCCCCTGCGCCGTGGGGGCCGGGGTGGTGCTCTACGACGCCAACGAGCGGGTCTCGGAGGCCGCCCTGGAGAAGTTCACGGCGGGCATGGCCGGGGCGGGGCTCCTAGACCG
>DVGP01000087.1 GCA_018712665.1 Candidatus Pelethomonas intestinigallinarum
GTGAAGGAGCCGTGGGCCTTCATGAGGCCCTCCTCCACCTTTTTCCGCAGGGCCCGGTTCTCCCGCACCACGTCCATGAACTGCTTCATCAGCTCATCCCGCTTGTCCTTGAGCAGCTTGTGGCCCCGGACGGAGGTGCGCAGCCGGGTTTTCAGCCGGGTCAGCTCCTGCCGGGTGGGGTTTACGTTAATGGCCGGCATGGATCACCCCTCCTTTTTCGGGAGGTATTTCTCGATAAACTCCGGCTTGATGCGCTTGAGCTCGCTCTTGGGCAGGATGCTCAGCAGCTCCCAGCCCAGATCCAGGGTCTCCTCGATGGAGCGGTTCTCCTCGCTGCCCTGGGCCACATAGCGCTTCTCAAACTCGTCGGCAAACTTGGCGTACAGCAGGTCGGTGGGGGACAGGGCGGCCTCACCCAGGATGGACATGAGCTCCTTGTTCTCCTTGCCGGTGGCGTAGGCGGCGAAGAGCTGGTTCATGGTGCCCGCGTGATCCTCCCGGGTGCGGCCCACACCGATGCCCTTGTCCTTCAGACGGGACAGGGAGGGCAGCACGTCCACGGGGGGATTGATGCCCTTGCGGAACAGCTCCCGGCTCAGGATGATCTGCCCCTCGGTGATATAGCCGGTCAGGTCGGGGATGGGGTGGGTCTTGTCGTCCTCGGGCATGGTCAGGATGGGGATGAGGGTGATGGAGCCCTTCTTGCCCATCTGGCGGCCGGCCCGCTCGTAGATGGTGGCCAGGTTGGTGTACAGGTAGCCCGGATAGCCCCGGCGGCCCGGCACCTCCTTCTTGGCGGCCGACACCTCGCGGAGGGCCTCGGCGTAGTTGGTGATGTCGGTGAGGATGACCAGCACGTGCATATCCTTCTCGAAGGCCAGGTACTCCGCGGCGGTGAGGGCCATGCGGGGGGTGGCGATGCGCTCCACGGCGGGGTCGTTGGCCAGGTTGGTGAAGAGCACCGTCCGGTCGATGGCCCCGGTGCGCTTGAACTCATTGACAAAGTACTCCGACTCCTCGAAGGTAATGCCGATGGCGGCAAAGACCACGGCGAAGTTGCCCTCGTCGCCCAGCACCTTGGCCTGGCGGGCGATCTGAGCCGCCAGCTGGGCGTGGGGCAGGCCGGAGCCGGAAAAGATGGGCAGCTTCTGCCCGCGGACCAGGGTGTTCAGCCCGTCGATGGTACTGACCCCGGTCTGGATGAACTCGTTGGGGTAGTCACGGGCCGCCGGGTTCATGGGCAGACCGTTGATATCCAGGTACTTCTCCGGCAGGATCTCCGGGCCGCCGTCAATGGGCTGGCCCATGCCGTTGAACACCCGGCCCAGCATGTCGCCGCTGACGGCCAGCTGGAGGGGGTGGCCCAGGAAGCGGACCTTGGAGTCCCGCAGGTTGATGCCGGCGGAGGACTCGAACAGCTGCACCACAGCCTTGTCCCCGTCCACCTCCAGCACCTGGCAGCGGCGGAGGGTACCGTCGGCCAGCTCGATCTCGCCCAGCTCGTCGTAGGTGACGCCCTCCACCTTCTCCACCACCATCAGGGGGCCGGAGACCTCATGTATGGTACGGTATTCCTTCATCATTGGTCAGCACCTGCTTTCTCCGCCACAGCGGCGATCTCCTCCTCCATCTCCCGGGCGATGTCGGCATAGACCTCCACGTACCGGTCGGCCTCCACGGACTTGGCCCGGCCGATCTTCTCCCGAGCCGGGATGTTGATGAGCTCCTGGAGGGGCGCGCCCTTTCCAACAGCCTCCCGGGCCAGACGGTCGTAGTCCAGGATCATGGCCAGCAGACGCATCTGCCGGTCGTGGCTGGAGTAGCTGTCCACGTCCATGAAGGCGTTCTGCTGCAAAAAGTCCTCCCGGACCATCTTGGCGGTCTCCAGCGTCAGCTGGTCGCCGGCGCCCAGGGAGTCCTTGCCCACCAGCTGGACGATCTCGTTGAGCTCGTTCTCCTCCTGGAGCAGGCTCATGGCCTTGCCCCGGTTGGCCATGAAGGCGGGGCCGTAGTGCTCGTCAAACCAGGGCTTCATGGTGTCCAGATACAGGGAGTAGGAGTTCAGCCAGTTGATGGCGGGGAAGTGGCGGCGGTAGGCCAGAGAGGAGTCCAGGGACCAGAACACCTTGACGATCCGCATGGTGCCCTGGCTGACGGGCTCGCTCAAATCGCCGCCGGGAGGCGACACGGCGCCCACGGCGGTGAGGCTGCCCCGGCGCCCCTCGCTGCCCACGCACTCCACCACGCCGGAGCGCTCATAGAACTGGGCCAGGCGGGAGGCCAGATAGGCGGGGTAGCCCTCCTCGCCGGGCATCTCCTCCAGCCGTCCGCTCATCTCGCGGAGGGCCTCGGCCCACCGGGAGGTGGAGTCGGCGATGACGGCCACGTCGTAGCCCATGTCACGGAAGTACTCGGCGATGGTGATGCCGGTGTAGACGGAGGCCTCACGGGCAGCCACGGGCATGTCGGAGGTGTTGGCGATGAGCACCGTCCGCTTCATCAGGCTCTTGCCCGTGCGGGGGTCGGTGAGCTCCGGGAACTCCCGGAGCACGTCGGTCATCTCGTTGCCCCGCTCGCCGCAGCCCACATACACCACGATGTCCACGTCGGACCACTTGGCCAGCTGGTGCTGGACCACGGTCTTGCCGGAGCCGAAGGGCCCGGGCACGGCGGCGGTGCCGCCCTTGGCGATGGGGAACATGGTGTCGATGATCCGCTGGCCGGACTGCAGGGGGGCCACCGGGTTGTACTTGTGCTTGTAGGGGCGGCCCACACGGACAGGCCACTTCTGCACCATGGTCAGCTCCACGGTCTCCCCCTTGTCGGTCCGGACCTTGGCAATCACCTCGTCCACGATATACTCGCCGGGCTCTATGGTCCACTCCACAGTGCCGCTGATCCCGTTGGGGACCATGATTTTGTGGAGCACCACCTCGGTCTCAGGGACGGTGCCCAGCACGTCGCCGCCCACCACCCGGTCGCCGGTCTTGGCTACCGGGGTGTAGGCCCACTTCTTCTCCCGGCTCAGGGCGGGAACCTCCACGCCCCGGGCCAGGTTGGCGCCGATCTTCTTGACGATCTCCTCCAGAGGCCGCTGGATACCGTCGTAGATGTTCTCGATGATGCCGGGCCCCAGCTCCACGCTCAACGGCGCGCCGGTGGACTCCACCGCCGCCCCGGGGCCCAGGCCGCTGGTCTCCTCGTAGACCTGGATGGAGGCACGGTCGCCGGTCATGTTCAGGATCTCTCCGATCAGCCGCTGCTCGCCTACCCGGACCACGTCCGCCATGTTGGCGTCGCTGAGCCCGTCGGCCACCACCAGGGGACCGGAGACCTTGATGATCTTTCCTTGACTCATTCCTTCACTGCCTTTCTCAGACTGTCGAAAAAGGCTGACGCCTTTTCCGCCAAGGGAGTTCGCTGTGCTCCGCGCAAAGTGTTTTCTGACGCCGCGGGGTGGAAACCCCGCGGCCGATCCTTATGAGATGTCCGCCCCAACGGCCCGCTCCACCGCGGCCTGCAGCGCCCGGGAGCCCAGCCCCAGGCTGCCGCCCTTGCCGGGAATCAGGATCACAGCCGGGGTGGTCTCCGATTTGTACCGGTCGATGTCGGCGGCCAGAGGCCCCGCCAGGGCCTCGGTCATATAGATGATAGCGTAATTCTCCCGGGCCAGCCGGTGCAGCGTGTGGCGGGCCTCCTCCGTGTCCTCCACGAAGAAGGTGTCCAGTCCCAGGGCCCGGAAGCCCAGGACACTGTCCCGGTCTCCCAGTACAGCGATCTTATACATACGCCTCACGCAGCCTTTCCCGGATGGTGCCGCCGTCGATGCCCGCCATCTTGCCGGACATGATGACCCGCACCGCCGTAAACTCGATCTCCTTGGCCACCAGATAGCCGATGACCGTCTCCTCCCCGAAGGGAACATGCTTGGCCCGGGCGGCGTAGTCCGTCACCGCGTCGTCGCAGGCCTTCTCAAAGGCTGTCAGGTTCCCGCCCTTGGCGGCCTCAGCCCCCAGCTCCGCCGCGGCGCGCAGCTCCGTGCCCCGGAAGGGGGCCTCCAGGTTCCCATTCAGCGCGGCGGCCAGGATGCTGTCCGTGCCGACAGCGCCCCCTTCAAAGAGCACCTGCCTGAGGAAATCCCCGCTTTTTTTCATCCGCAGGGTCCGCACGGCGGAGCGCAGATTCGCGCTGTCGATGGTCGCCCGGACGTATCCGGTCAGGAGCTGACTGCCCGAGGACTGGGCGGCCTCCAGCATCTCCCGGAAATAGGCCCGGTCCAAAGTGAAGTCGCTGCGCTGGGGGTCGCCGGTGGTGCTGAGGACCTCCCCGGCCTCCTCCGCCGCCTGGCCCAGGGCCGTGGGCAGCTGGTCGTAGGTCCCCTCCGACACGCACTTCTCCATTCGCTCCGTCTCCACCCGGCCGGCGTCCACCAGCAGGCGCTTCCCGTCCATCCCCAGGGCCCTGGCTTTGAGCAGGACCTTGAGGTTGTGGTAGTCGTACTTGACCTTGAACACATCCACCACCGCCTTATCCGGCACGTAGCGGTACAGGTCCTCAAAGAGCTTCTCCCGCTCCCGGGCCAGGGCGGCGCCCAGCTCCCGGTCACTGGTGGGAGAGAATTCCCCATAGCCGATCTCCTGGAGCACCTTGGCGGCCTCTCCCGGGCTGGGGGCGTCGATCATCCGCTCCATTCGGGCCGCTGTCAGCAGCTTTCCCTCCCGGGCCCGAAGATAGGCGGAGATAAACAGATACTCCGTATCCTTCAGCTTTTTCTTCTTTTCCAGCTTGTTCAGCACAACCAAAAGCCATTCTCCTTTCTCGATCCGGCCTTGGCAGGACGGCCCTACTGCGGGAACAGGATGCCGGCTACCTCCGCCGCCATGCTCCCCCGCAGCAGCCGCAGCTGGGTCTCAAACGCGCAGTTGATCTCCACGTTGCCCTCCCGCAGAATCAGCCCGCCGTCCATCTCCCGGGTCTCCTGGGACAGGGTCAGCAGAGCGGTGCCCTGGAGAATGGCGGAGCCGGCGGCCACCACCTTGTTGAGCAGGCTGCCGGCCTTGGAGCTCTTCAGCTCCCGGGGCAGCTCCGGCGCGTTGGCCTGAGCCAGCAGGGCGTTGGCCTTGGCGACGACCTTATCGCCCACCCGCCTGCGGTCCCGGTCGTTCAGAATGATCTCCTCCCGTCCGGTCTTAGCGGCCTTGGCCGCCACGCGGGAGAGAAGATCGGCGTAGGCCTCGTCATCCAGGTCCAGCAGCCGCTGCCGGGCGGCGGCGAAGGCCTCGTCCAGGCACTGCTGCTTGGTCTCCAGCAGCAGCTTCTTCCCGTCCATCCGGGCCGCGCTCACCAGGCGCTCGTACTGGTCCTCCGCCGCCTGGCGGCCAGCGGCCTCCGCGGCGCTGCTCTGGGCCGCCGCCTGATCCTCATACTCTTTTCGGATCCGGGCGGCGCTGGCCTCCCCCTCCCGGAGGATGGCCTCCGCCTCCGCCCTGGCGTCGGTCTCGATGCGCGATGTGATCTTGTCGATCCCGTTCATGTATGGGTCACCGCCTTTTCCGTGTGGTATGGGCCCATCACAGGGCGTTCATCAGCAGCAGGATGGAGGCCAGCAAAGACAGGATGGCGTAGAACTCCACCACCACGCACAGAATGATGCCCTTGGACCAGTCGTC
>DVGP01000013.1 GCA_018712665.1 Candidatus Pelethomonas intestinigallinarum
ACCGCCCGGCAGATTCAGAGCCGGGTCAAGCTCTACCTGGGCGAGCAGAGCTGACGAACAGGGTCCTCTTCTTAAAGATTTCTTAAGCTGAAACAAACAGTTCCTATGCCGTTACGATGCAAATTTGATGCAAGGGGCGGTAGAATAAAGTGTGAATAGGCAGGAACTTTCTTCCGGAAAAGAACGTCTTTTACAATATCGGGAGAAAAAGCCTGACCGGGGCCGGCCCGCGCCGCCCCGACACCGCCGGGTCACCGGCATGTGAGAGATAAGGAGGAGGACCCAATGAGAAGATATGGAAAGAAGCTGACGGCACTGCTGCTGGCCCTGTGCATGCTGCTGGCCCTGGCGGCCTGCGGCAGCGGCGGGGACAGCGGAGACGCCGAACAGCTCAGCGGCACCATCTATGTGCCGGAATTTCTGGAGTGCGACCTGGATCTGGACTACATCAACAGCGGCTGCTGCGACGGCCGGTATGTCTATGTTCTGGGAGACGTCAACACGCCCCAGCTCTACAACGCCCAGGGCGAGGTGGTCCGGGACATGACCGAGGCGGAGGCGGAGGAGTTCTGGAATAACCCCAGCGCCGGCGAAGACGGCTCCTACGTGGGCTACGCCAGCACCAGCAAGATCTACCGCATCTCCATTGAGGACGGAGCGGCGGAGGAGCTGGAGAACTTCTCCCCTGCTGAGATCCCCGAGGGCCAGGAGGGCGACAGCTACATCAGCGATCTGACCACCGGCGCCGACGGTACGCTGTGGGTCACGGAGCAGATCAATACATACACCTTCGATCTGCCCGAGAATTTCGACCCCACCACCGACAGCAAGTGGAACTACCAGACCGACTACGCCAACACCCAGATCCGCCGCCAGCTGGACTCCACCGGCAGCGAGCTGGCCCGTGTGGACACCACCGGCCTGAACGAGGCGGTGGGCGCCGGGGAGGACAGCTACCTCGATCCCCCCATCATCGATAACGAGGGGAATTTCTATGTCATGGTGAACAACTACACCGACACCACCTCCTCCAGCAAGATCGTGGTGCTGGACCAGAGCATGAAAAAGCTCTTTGAAATCGACCTGGGCCAGGACATGTGGGGCACCATGTCCCTGCTGGGGGACGGCACCGTGGGCCTCAACTGCAGCGTGCCGGACGAGGCGGACCAGACCACCCGGCGGCAGGTCATGCGGGTCATCGACGTGGCCGCCCAGGACTGGGGCACGGAGTACGACATGCCCGTGAGCGTCTATAACATCTACCCCGGCGGGGGCAACTACCTCTTCTACTACCAGAACGGGGAGTCCATCTACGGCTATGACCCCGAGACCCAGGAGGGGACCAGGCTCCTCAACTGGATCGACTCCGACATCAACTCCGGGGACCTGATGTTCTTCACCTTCCTGGCCGACGGCCGGGTGGCGGCCATGACCCGCACCTGGAACCGGGGCGGCAGCGATACCTACGAGCTGGCCATCCTGACGGAGACCGACGCCTCTGTCCTGGCGGACAAGACGATATTGACCTACGGCTGCATGTACCTGGATTACGAGGTCCGCAACGCCATTCTGGAGTTCAACCGCTCCAACACGGAGTACCGCATCGAGGTCCGGGACTACTCCGAGTACAACACCGACGACGACTACAACGCCGGCCTGACCCGGCTGAACACGGAGATCGGCGCCGGCAACGTGCCGGACATCCTGGCCACCACCAACCTGCCCATCCGCCAGTACGGCGCCAAGGGCATCCTGGAGGACCTGTGGCCCTACATCGACGCCGACACCGAGCTGGGGGGCCGGGAGGCCCTGATGGAGAACGTGCTCCGGGCCGCGGAGCAGGAGGGCAAGCTCTACCAGATCTTCAGCACCTTCTCCGTCCGCACCGTCGTGGGCGCCACCAGCGTGGTGGGCGACCGGATGAGCTGGACCGTGGCGGACATGGAGGCCGCCCTGGCCACCATGCCCGATGGCTGCCAGCTCTTCGGCCAGGGCAACACCAAGGAGGGGATGCTCTCCCAGGTCCTGGCCATGAACCTGGACGGCTTCGTGGACTGGGACACCGGCACCTGCTCCTTTGACAGCGAGAACTTCATCTCCCTGCTGGAGTTCTGCAACACCTTCCCACTGGAGTACGACTGGGAGAGCGAGGAGTACGTGGACGACGCCACCCGGGTCCAGAGCGGCCAGCAGATGCTCATGGACCTGTACCTGTCCGACCTGGCGAACATGCAGCTCTATGAGGCTATCTTCAACGGCGACTTCTCCTTCATCGGCTACCCCATGGAGGACGGCAGCGTGGGCAGCAGCTTCATGATCTCCAGCGGCATGGCCATGTCCACCACCTGCAAGGACAAGGAGGGCGCCTGGTCCTTCATGCGGGAGCTCCTCCTGCCCCAGAGCGATGAAGAGGACTGGTGGGGCGGTTATGAGTTCTACGTCAACAAGCAGGACTTCGACAAAGCCATGGAGGAGGCCATGACCCCGGAGTACGAGCTGGACGAGAACGGAGACCCGGTGCT
>DVGP01000088.1 GCA_018712665.1 Candidatus Pelethomonas intestinigallinarum
AGAGGACATACCAGCCGGTGGGCCCGGCGGTCCAGCTGCCTGCCAGCTCATAGGCTGCCTCCGCTCCCCAGGGGGCGGGGTCCCTTGGCTCGTAGACGTCCCCGGGCATCCAGCCTCTGATCCCCCCGAGGATCTGCTCCCGGCACCAGTCGTAGAGGAGGGGCAGTTTCACCACTGTCACCGTGTACTCCAGCCCCAGGTCCTGCTCCTCGCCGCCCACAATGATCGTTCCATGGTGCTGGACCTCGATCCGCTCCAGAATGGGGGAGCGGTTGGCGTTGTACATGAGGAGGCCGCCGTCGGCCAGATGCTCGTCTGTCAGGTCCTCCAGGACCAGGGGATAGTCCTCCGCCGTCTCCTCCGGCGGGATCAGGCCGCTGGAATATGCCCGGGACAGTCCCCAGGTGATGACGCCGATGACGAGAAGGGCGAAGAGAAAGGCGGCGCCGATGGTCAGGGCCCGGTTGGTCCCCCGGGAGGCCCCCTGCCCTTTGAGATACCGCTTTACGGCGTCCACAAGGGCGAATAGGGCAATGTAGTAGCCGATCATTGCCACGGCGGTCCACCGCAGGAGGGGGGAGCCATTGGTGAACACGGACAGGAGGTACCAGGCGAACACCGCCAGGATCGTCCAATAAAGGATCTTTTGGAGCCGGGAGGTGTCGGGGGTATCCAGAAAGACGCCGTCTGCCGCCGCATGTTTCGCCCGCCGCAGCCAGAGAAAGTACCCCAGGATCTCATGGAGGCAGTGGACCAGGAATATGGCGAAGACCAGACCGCCGCAAAAGTTGGCACCGTCGGCCAGGGTGCCGATAGGGTCCGACGTCAGGACGAACAGGAGCGAGGCGCAAAACAGGAGGTCCATCAGAAGCAGGACGAAATAGGCGGGCAGGTAGCTTCGTTTCGCCGCGCGGTGGATGGTCTCCAGCTCCAGGGCCGGGTCCGTCTCGATGGGGAGGGGGTCCGGCCCCTCGTTGTAGAAGACCTGCATCTGGGCGGAGGAGCAGGCCAGCTGCCAGCCGGTCCGCTCACAGAAGTCCTGGAAGGTCAGCTGGCCCCAGGTGGGGCCGGGATCGAAGTCCGAGGCGTCGGGGAAGTAGGACACGTGGAAGGTCAGCCGCTTCGGCTCGATCCGCCGGTAGACCCAGCCGAATTTCCCCATCCGCTCCAGGAGCCAGCCCCTGGCCGCCATGGCCTCCAGGTGCCGTTCGATGTGGGCCCGGTCATAGAAGGAGAAGACCTCCAGCCGCCGCTTGGTATCTTTCATGTCGCGTCCTCCTCTCCGAATACCCGGCGGTAGTCCGCCGCCTGGGCCAGGACCCGCCGGTACTCCCGCTCCAGCATCTCCCGGCCCCTGTCCGTCAGCACGTAGCTCCGCCGCCGGCCCTCCACCCGGGTCTCCCGGATCATCCCCGCCTCGGTGAACTGTTCCAGGAGAGTGTACAGCGTGCCGGAGCCCACAGAGACCCGCCGGTCCGTCATGGCCGGGACCTTGTCCAGGATGTCGATGCCGCAGCACTCGTCCTTCAGGCACAGCAGAGTGTAGAACATCTGCTCCGTCAGTGTCTGGAATTTTTCCCGGGGCATGGCGCGCGCCTCCTTTCTCGATATTCGAGATTTCTGCTTACAGTATAATCTCGAATATCGAGAATGTCAAGGGGAAAATGGGAGCAGCGCCCCAGCGGGCGCCGCTCCGGGACCATGTTCAGTTGGTTTGGCTCAGTTCACCGACCAGAGAGGCCGCCTGGGCGGGAGATCCCTCCAGGATCACCCGGGCACAGCCGCTGGCTGCCTGGTATCGGTAGCTGCACCGCAGCCCCCGGGCGTTGCTCCCATCCACCACCCGCTGGCGCAGGGCCGCTTCCGCCGCTCCCGCCGCTGCCGGCAGGTCCAGGATCAGGCAGGCGGCGCCCTCCCGACGCTTCTCCACCAGGAGAAAGTCGTAGACGATGCTGTTGGCCTTGGCCCGGACGCTCTGGCTTACCATCTCCTGCCGCAGGAAAGCCTCGAACTGCTCCGCTGTGAAGCGCCAGGTCCCGTCCACCTTTTCTCCCACCAAAAGTCCCATAGACAGATAGTTCCGCACGGTCCGCTCACTGAGCCCGGACATGCAGACGACGTCCTCCACCCCATACCACTTGCTCATGCTCTCGTCCTCCTCTTTGTTCCTTGGTGCTTTTATCATACCACCCAGAGGACTGGCGGTTCAATTTGCAGTTTTCCCGCTTTTGCAGAGACGTACCGGACCGCCCACCCGCAGGGAGGCGGCCCGGTACGTTGTTTCAAGGTCTATCCGATCAGGTAGCGGTACTTGGTAAGGACGGTGTAGATAAAGATGTCGATCTGGGCGGGGAGGTCGTTGGTCTCGTCCAGGTCGATCTCCTCCACCTTGCCGTCCAGGCGGACCAGCACCTTGCTGTCCCCCAGAGGCAGGAAGCCCTGGTTGTCCGGGCTCTCGTCAAAGCCCGCCCGGTCGTGGAACAGGGTGAACTTCTCCTTGTAGGGGGCGCTGTCGTAGGGGCAGAAGACGGCGCAGTTGCCGCACTCGTTGCACATCCGGTCCACGTGGAGGATCTGCCGCCGCCCGTCGGGCAGGGCGACGACCACGTTCGCCCGGTTGGGGCACACGTCGGCGCAGACCTGACAGACCGTGTTGCAGACCAGGCAGCGGTCGCCCTCCCGCTTGGCGGACTCGCAGAGGACGCCCTTCTTGGCGATGCAGCTCTCCCGGGAGGGGATGGCCTTCTCCGGGATAGCGGCCTCGTGGGCGTGGCCGACGACCTCCTCGGCGAAGGCGGCGGCATCGGCGATGCCCTCCACCACCGTGGCGGGGCCCCGGAACACGTCTCCGGCGGTGTAGACCCCGGGCAGGTTGGTGGCGAAGGACGGACGGCCCTTCTCGCCCACATGGATGCCGTAGGCGGCCAACTCGTCGTCGTCCACCCTCTCGCCCACGGCGGAGATCACCGTGTCGCAGGGGAGCTCCACCGTCTCGCCGGTGTCCACCGGGGAGCGGCGGCCGCTGGCGTCGGGCTCGCCCAGCTTCATCTTCCGGCACAGGAGCTTGCCGTCCTTCTGCTCCACGGGGGAGACCAGCTCCAGAAACTTCACCCCGTCGGCCATGGCCAGCTCCAGCTCCTCAGCGTCGGCGGGCATGTACTTCTTGGTCCGCCGATAGACCAGGGTGCTGCTCTCCGCCCCGGCACGGAGGGCCAGCCGGGCGGCGTCCATGGCGGTGTTTCCGCCGCCTACCACCGCTACATGGCCCAGGGTCTCCCGCTGCCCGGCCTTCACGGCCCGCATCCAGGCGATGACAGGCTTCACGTTGCCGGGAATGTCCAGCCTGCCGGGCTTCCAGGCGCCCACGGCGAAGAGGATGTGGGTGTAGCCCTGGCGCTTCAGCTCCTCCACCGAGGGGGCCGGGGTGCTCAGCAGCACCTCCACCCCCATCTTGCGCATGAGGGCGGCGTCCCTCTCGATGGCCTCGTCGGAGATGCGGAAATCGGGAATCACATACCGGACCACGCCGCCCAGGGCGGCCTCCCGCTCAAAGAGGGTGGTGGGCACGCCGGCCCGGGCGCAGAAGTAGGCCGCCGCCATGCCGGTGGGGCCGCCGCCGATGACAGCCACCTTTTTCCCGTCGTAGACAGGGGTGGGAGTCTTCAGCTGGGCCATGACCTTGCTGTAGCCCCGCTCCGCCGCCACCAGCTTGGTGTCCCGAATCTGGACGGACCGGTCGTAGAAGGTACGGGTGCACTTGTCCATGCAGTGGTGGGCGCAGATGGTGCCGGTGATGAAGGGCAGGGGGTTCTTCTCCATAATGACCTTTAGAGCGGCGGCATAGTCCC
>DVGP01000089.1 GCA_018712665.1 Candidatus Pelethomonas intestinigallinarum
ACCGGGCGGCTTACCGGCCCGTGGTCTCCCGGATCGTACCCCGGCCCCAGGCGTAAGCGCCAGGGGACAGGCGGCGGGCCTCCCCTTTTACCTATTATATTATAATGAATAAGAAATCAGGTATTCGACATGACCTATGAAGAGGCGCTTTCCTATATTCACAGTATCTGCTGGAAGGGCAGCAAGCTGGGCCTGGACCGGACGCGGGAGCTGCTGGGCAAGCTGAATGACCCCCAGAAGGAGCTGAAGTTCATTCATATCGCCGGCACCAACGGCAAGGGCTCCACCGCCGCCATGCTCTCCTCCATTCTGGAGGAGGCGGGATACCGGGTGGGGCTGTACACCTCCCCCTTCATCAACCGCTTCAACGAGCGGATGCAGGTAAACCACCAGCCCATTCCCGACGAAGAGCTGGCGGCCCTCACCGAGTACGTCCGCCCCTACGCCGATGCCATGGCGGACTCCCCCACGGAGTTTGAGCTCATCACCGCTCTGGCCATGGTCTGGTTCGCCCGGCAGAAGTGCGACATTGTGGTGCTGGAGGTGGGCATGGGCGGCGAACTGGACTCCACCAACATCATCGACGTGCCCGAGGCGGCGGTGATCGCCGCCATGGGCATGGACCACGTGAAGGAGCTGGGCCCCACCATGGCGGACATCGCCAGGGCCAAGGCCGGCATCATCAAGGAAGGAGGCCGGGTGGTCAGCTACGGCGGCAACCCGGAGGCCGACGAGGTCATCGCGGCGGTCTGCCGGGCCAGAAACGCCTCCCTTTGCCAGCCGGATTTCTCCGCCATCGTCCCCGGGGACTTCAGCCTGGAGGGCCAGACCTTCTCCTATAAGGGCTGGCGCGGCCTCCGCATCCCCCTGGTGGGGGCCTACCAGATGAACAACGCCGCCGTGGTGCTGGAGACCGTTGAGGTCCTCCGGCAGCGGGGGTGGAGCGTCTCCGACGAGGCGGTGCGGAAGGGCCTCGCGGACACCCGCTGGCCCGCCCGGTTCGAGGTGCTGCGGCGGGACCCGGTGTTCATCGTGGACGGGGGCCACAACCCCCACGGCATCCGGGCCACGGCGGAGAGCCTGCGCCGCCTCTTCCCCGGGCGGAAGATCACCTTCGTCACCGGCGTTATGGCCGACAAGGACGTGGAGCACATCTTGGGGCTCATCGTCCCCCTGGCGGATCAGTTCTTCACCGTCCGCCCAGACAACCCCCGGGCCATGGACGCCGGGGAGTTGGCGGCGCGGATCGAGGCCATGGGCGCCAAGGCCACGGCCTGCGCCAGCGTGCGGGACGGTGTGGACCGGGCCATCCAGGCGGAGGGCCCCCACGGCGTGGCCTGCGCCCTGGGCTCCCTCTATATGAGCGGCGAGGTCCGGTCCTGTTTCGGAAAAGACTGAAGCTTTTCTTATTGTCCTTTTTGCTGAAAATTTCTCCAAAAACCGGCGGGGTTTTGACCTGTTGTAGGATGTCACAAGAATTTGTTAAATTTTTGTCAACCATGCTTCTTGTCAACGCCCCGCCGGTTTGATATGATATTTCATGGATCAACGGGGGAGGAAGGGTCCCCCGCATCTCCGCCGGGGCGGACGCGCCGGCGGGCCTATCCAAAGATTTGGCGCTGGGAGTCGCGGACGTTTGAAGCGCAGCGCCAAAAATAAATCGACCCCCGGGGGTAGTGAAAGATCCCGGGAACAAGGAGGAGTACCATGGCAATCGAATTCAAGGACGGCAAGTATGTGGACGAAAACGGTCGCGTAACCCTGGACCCCACAGTCTACAAGGACTGGCAGATCGCCGAGGAGGCGGAGCGAACCCTTCCCCCCGTTGACCATTTCCGCGAGAAGCTGGGCCTTCTGCCCGAGGAGATCATCCCCTACGGCAAGACCCCCAAGCTGGATTTTATCAAGATCATGAACCGCCTGAAGGACAAGCCCGACGGCAAGTTCATCGAAGTCACCGCCATCACTCCCACCCCTCTGGGCGAGGGTAAATCCACCACCTCCCTGGGCCTGATCGAGGGCCTGGGCAAGCTGGGCAAGAACGTGGGCGGCTGCCTGCGCCAGCCCTCCGGCGGCCCCACCATGAATGTCAAGGGCACCGCCGCCGGCGGCGGCAACGCCCTGCTGATGCCCATGACCGAGTTCTCTCTGGGCCTCACCGGCGACATCAACGACATCATGAACGCCCACAACCTGGCCATGGTCGCCCTCAACGCCCGTATGCAGCACGAGCGCAACTACAACGACGAGCAGCTGGCCAAGCGCGGCCTGAAGCGCCTGGACGTCGATCCCAAGCGCGTGGAGATGGGCTGGGTCCTGGACTTCTGCGCCCAGGGTCTGCGCAACATCATCATGGGCATCGGCGGTCCCAAGGACGGCTACCTGATGGAGTCCAAGTTCGGCATCGCCGTGGGCTCCGAGCTGATGGCCATTCTGGCCGTGGCCAAGGACCTGAAGGACCTGCGGGAGCGCATCGGCAAGATCGTGGTGGCCTACAGCCGCAGCGGCGAGCCTATCACCACCGAGGACCTGGAGGTGGCCGGCGCCATGACCGCCTGGATGCGCAACTGCATCAACCCCACCATGTGCTACACCGTGGAGCACCAGCCTGTTCTGGTCCACGCCGGTCCCTTCGCCAACATCGCCATCGGCCAGTCCTCCGTCATCGGCGACCGGCTGGCCCTGAAGCTCTTTGACTACCACGTCACCGAGTCCGGCTTCGCCGCCGACATCGGCTTTGAGAAGTTCTGGAACGTGAAGTGCCGCCTCAGCGGCCTGACCCCCAACGTGTCCGTGCTGGTGGCCACCATCCGGGCCCTGAAGATGCACGGCGGCGGCCCCACCGTGGTGGCCGGCCGGCCCCTGCCCAAGGAGTACACCGAGGAGAACCTGGAGCTGCTGGAGAAGGGCTGCGAGAACCTGTTCCACCATGTCAACACCATCAAGAAGTCCGGCATCGTCCCCGTGGTGTGCATCAACCAGTTCTACACCGACACCGACGCGGAGATCGCCCTGATCCGCCGGCTGTGCGCCGAGCGGGGCGTCCGCTGCGCCCTGAGCAACCACTGGCGCTACGGCGGCGAGGGTGCCATCGAGCTGGCCGAGACCGTCATTGACGCCTGCAATGAGTCCAACGAGATCAAGTTCCTCTACCCCCTGGAGATGCCCCTGCGCCAGCGCGTGGAACTCATCGCCAAGGAGGTCTACGGCGCCGACGGCGTGGACTGGGCGCCCCTGGCCCTGGAGAAGGCCAAGCGCTTCGAGTCCGACCCCAAGTACGCCGACTACTGCACCATGATGGTCAAGACCCACCTGTCCCTGAGCCACGAGCCCTCCTGGAAAGGCGTGCCCAAGGGCTGGCGGCTGCCCATCCGGGACATCCTGGAGTACGGCGGGGCCAAGTTCCTGTGCCCCATGGCCGGCACCATCTCCATGATGCCCGGCACCAGCTCCGATCCGGCCTACCGCCGCATCGACGTGGACACCGAGACCGGCAAGGTCTCCGGCCTGTTCTAAGACCCGCGATCTGACCCGGCTGAAAAGGTCCGGCGGCTTCCCGCCGCCGGACCTTCTTTTTCCAGCCGCCCTGTGGGCGGCAGAGTAAACTGTAAGGAGACTTTACATATGGATTTCGCACAGGCATCCTGCACGGAATTTGTCACCGTCCTGGCGTCCAACGCCCCGGTCCCCGGCGGCGGCGGGGCCTCCGCCCTGGTGGGGGCCATCGGCACCGCCCTGGGCAACATGGTGGGCTCCCTCACCGTGGGCAAGAAGAAGTACGCCGACGTGGAGGAGGAGATCGTGGCCCTGAAGGCCAAATGCGACGCCCTCCAGAAGGAGCTGCTGGATCAGATCGCCGCCGACGCCAAGGGCTTTGAGCCCCTGGCCAAGGCCTACGGCATCCCCAAGGACGATCCCACCCGGGACCAGGTGCTGGAGGAGGCCACCATCGTGGCCTGCCAGGTGCCCGTCCGCATCATGGAGCTGTGCTGCGAGGCCATCGAGGCTATCGCCGTCTTCGCCGCCAAGGGCAGCCGCCTGGCGGTCAGCGACGCGGGCTGCGGCGCGGTGTGCGTGAAGGCCGCCCTCCAGGCCGCCAGCCTCAACGTGTTCATCAACACCAAGGCCCTGAAGAACCGGGAGCTGGCGGAGGAGATGAACGCCAAGTGCCTGGGGATGCTGGAAAAGTACGGCCCCATGGCCGACGGCATCTTCGAGACCGTCAAGGCCGGCTTTTTCAAGTAAAATAGAAAAATGTGTTGCCGCGGGAGTGTTCCCGCGGCCTGAGGAGTGAGACTATGGCAAAGCTTTTATTGGGCAAGGAAGTCAACGAAAAACTGAACGCGCGCATCATCGCCCGGTGCGAGGCCCTGAAGGCCCGGGGCGTGAATCCCACCCTGGCCATCGTTCGCTGCGGCGAGCGGCCCGACGATCTCAGCTATGAGCGGGGCGCCACCAAGCGGGCGGAGACCCTGGGGGTGGCGGTGGAGAAGTTCGTGCTGCCCGAGGATGTGAGCAAGGAGGAGCTGCTGAAGGTCATCGACGGGATCAACGCCAACGACAAGATCCACGGCGTGCTTCTCTTCCGCCCCCTGCCCAAGCACCTGAAGGCGGACCAGGACGAAATCTGCAACCGCCTGGACCCCCGGAAGGACGTGGACGGCATGACCGACGGCTCCAACGCCGGGGTCTTCATGGGCAAGGCCCTGGGCTTCGCCCCCTGTACCCCCGCCGCCTGCATGGAGATCCTGGACCACTACGGCATCGACTGCACCGGCAAGAAGGCGGTGGTCATCGGCCGCAGCCTGGTGGTGGGCAAGCCCGCCGCCATGATGCTCATGGCCAAGAACGCCACCGTCACCGTCTGTCACACCCGGACGGTGGATGTGCCCGCCGTGGCCCGTGAGGCGGACATTCTGATCTCCGCCGCCGGCGTGCTGAACAGCCTGACGAAGGACTACGTCCGCCCCGGCCAGATCGTGGTGGACGTGTCCATCAACTGGGACCCGGAGAAGGTCAACGCCAAGGGCGGCAAGGGCGCCATCGCCGGCGACGCCGTCTTTGAGGAGGTGGAGCCCATCGTGGAGGCCATCACCCCTGTCCCCGGCGGCGTGGGCGCCGTCACCACCAGCGTGCTCATCGGCCACGTGGTAGAGGCCGCCGAGCGCATGGCGGAGTAAGGGGGCGTATCGTATGAATCTCTTTACCGCAGCGGAGACTGCCGCCAACTACGCCAACGCCGGAGCCGCCAAGGCCAAGCTGCCCATCTCCAAGATGCTGGTGCTGGGCGTGCTGGCGGGCTTCCTCATCGGCTTCCCCTCCTGCGTGACCAACATGGCCACCTACGCCCTGGACAACAACTCCACCATCCGCATGATCTCCGGCCTGCTCTTCGCCTTCGGCTTAGGGATGGTGGTGATCTCCGGGGCGGAGCTCTTCACCGGCAACACCCTCATCACCATCAGCGTCCTGGAGAAAAAGGCCACCCTGGGTGGGATGCTCCGCAACTGGATCTTCGTGTACATCGGAAACTTTGTTGGCTCCATGGTCCTGTCCTTCATCTGCGCCCAGTTCGGCTGGCTCTCCGCCGGCAACGGCGCCCTGGCCGTGGCCTCCATGCGGACCGCCGTGAGCAAGATGACCATGCCCTTCCAGAACGCCTTCTTCATGGGCATCCTGTGCAACATCCTGGTGACCATCGGCGTACTGCTGAGCCTCTCCGGCAAGGACGGGATCAGCCGCTTCATCGGCGCCTGGGCCCCGGTGATGTTCTTTGTCACCTGCGGATTCAACCACTCCATCGCCGACATGACCTACTGCATGCTGGGCCTGTTCGCCAAGAATGTCCCCTCCTTCGTGGATCTTGCCCAGGCCGCCGGCGTGGCCCTGGACAGCCTGACCTGGGGCCAGTACATCGTGGGGAACCTGATCCCCGTCACCCTGGGGAACATCGTCGGCGGCGTAGCCGTTGGCTTCACCTTCTGGTTCAGCTTCCTGCGGGGGGCCGGCCGTGACAAAAAGTGAGCTCCGGGCGCTGATCGCCCAACAGGTGGCGGCCCTGCCCCCGGACTACTGCCGGGAGGCGGACGGGGCCATCTGCCGCCATGTGCTGGACTGGGAGGTCTACCGCCAGGCGAAAGCCGTGTTCTGCTATGTGGGAACGGACCGGGAGATCGACACCCGCCCCATTCTCCGGGACGCCCTGGACCGGGGCAAGGTCCTGGCGGTGCCACTGTGCGTGGCCAAAGGGGTGATGGAGGCCCGGCAGATCCGTTCCCTGGAGAACCTGGTGCCAGGAAAGTACGGCATCCTGGAGCCCGGGCCGGACTGCCCCCTGGTGGCTCCGGAGGCGCTGGACCTGGCCCTGGTCCCCTGCTCCACGGGAAGCCGGTCGGGGCGGAGGCTGGGCTACGGCGGCGGGTACTACGACCGATTCCTGCCTCGGACAACGTGCCCCAAGGCCCTGCTGTGCCGGGGGCGCCTGGTCCGGGAGGACATTCCCACGGAGGACCACGACCAGCTCATGGACTTCCTGGTCACGGAGGAGGGCCTGACCTCCTGCCGCTGAGAATAAGCATTATGAACCGCAAGAGGCTGGCCCAGTCATGGGCCAGCCTCTCTTGTTCTCTTTGCTTTCGGCGCAGCGGCTCCCGCGTTTTACTCCTCGTCCTCAATGCCGTCGGTCTCCAGCAGGCCGTAGCCCCCGTTCTTCCGGCGGTAGACGATGCTCACCACGTGGTCGGTGTTGCGGTAGACGAAGAAGTCGTGGCCCAGCAGATTCATCTGCAAAATGGCCTCCTCCACGCTCATAGGCTTGACGGCGATGTGCTTGGTACGGACCACCTGGAACTCCGTCTCCTCGGCCACGTCGAACTCGGCGGGAACGGTGGGGACCAGAGCGTCCTGACGCAGGCGCTTGCTCAGGCGGGTGCGGTTCTTCCGGATCTGGCGGTCAATGGTGGAGCAGGCCGCGTCGATAGCCCCCCGCATATCGCCGTCGCGGGATTCCTCTTGGGCGCGGAAGAGAGTGCCGCCGCTGATGAGGGTGATCTCCACCACACAGCGGTGGTCCTTTTCCACGGAGAAGGTCACAAGTGCGTCGGCGTCCTCCCGGAAGTAGCGATCCAGCTTGGAGATCTTCTTCTCAGCGTAGGCCTTGACGGCATCGTTGAGGGACACCTTTTTGCAGGTAAATGTGAACTTCATATGATCCGCTCCTTTCTTCTTGCCCCTGTTTGGGGGTATTTCTATTGTACCATTTCTCCAGGGGCTTGTACAGACTTATTTTTCCAGGGGCCGGCTGGCGGTCCGTCTGCCGCCCGGGCGGCAAGATCCGTCAAAGGTTCCTATTTTTCGCCAAAAGCTCCTATTTACAAGGACAAGCCCAGGTTGTACAATACAAATGGAAGCTTTCCAATATCCCACCCGCTTGGGCCGCTGTCTTTGGCAGCGGCTCCTTTTTTTGCCATGGGTTCGCGCAGCGAGGCACCGCACCCCGCCCCCGCGGGGAACTAGTCGAAAAATAGTTGCCCCGGCGGGCGGCGGGTGGTATACTGTTGGGAGCTGATGGAGGAGGACGACTTGGATGCGGACAAAGGGCGTCTGCCGCAGAGCGTTTGCCGCGGCGTTCCCCCACACCATCCCCATTTTCGCCGGGTTCTGGTTCCTGGGGATGGCTTACGGGATCTATATGAATGTTTCGGGGTTCAGCTTCTGGTACCCCATGCTGATGGGGCTGACCATCTTCGGCGGGTCCCTGGAGTTCGTGGCGGTGACCATGCTGCTGGGGACCTTCGCGCCGCTGCAGACCCTGGTCATGGCGCTGATGATCCAGGCCCGGCACCTGTTTTACGGCATCGCCATGCTGGAGAAATTCAAGGGCCTGGGCTGGAAGCGGTTCTACCTGATCTTCGGCCTGTGCGACGAGACCTTCTCCATCAACTGCAGCGCCGAGATCCCGGAGGACGTGGACCGGGGCTGGTTCATGTTCTTCGTCACGGCCCTCAACCACTTCTACTGGGTCTCCGGGGCCGCCATCGGCGGGCTGCTGGGCTCCCTGCTCACCTTCAACACCGAGGGGCTGGACTTCGTCATGACCGCCATGTTCGTGGTGATCTTCCTGGAGCAGTGGATGAAGGAAAAGAAGCACTACACCGCCCTCATCGGCGTGGCGGTGTCGGCGGTCTGCCTGCTCCTGTTCGGCGCGGACGGCTTCATGGTGCCCACCATGGCCTGCATTCTCTGCCTGCTGACGGTGTTTCGGAAGCCCATCGAGAAAGCGGGTGGTCTGGTATGACCCTGACGGAACAGATCATCACCATCGCCATGTGCGTCCTGGGCACCATGGCCACCCGGTTCCTGCCCTTCCTGATCTTCTCCGAAAAGCGCCCCACCCCCCGGTACGTCCAGTACCTGGGCAGGGCCCTGCCGGCGGCGATCTTTGGCATGCTGGTGGTCTACTGCCTGCGGAACGTGGACCTGACGGCCGGGGGCCACGGCCTGCCGGAGCTCATCGCCATCGCCCTCACCGTGGCGCTGCACCTGTGGAAGCGGCAGATGCTCCTGTCCATCGCCGGCGGCACGGTGTGCTATATGCTGCTGGTGCAGCTCGTGTTCTAGATGATAGCGGAGGCCCCACCCAGGGCCTCCGCTTTTTTCCATTTCTTTATAATAAGACTCCAGTCGTATTGACAACCACTTACGACTGTGGTAGTATAATGCTATAGCTACTACTCCCGTCTTATCAAGGAGGATCTGTCCATGGACGTGAAGCTCTTCGACTCGGAACTGAAGGTCATGGGCGTGCTCTGGCGGGAGGGGGACGCGCCCGCCCGCCACATCGCCCAGGTGCTGGCCGAGGAGGTGGGGTGGAACGTAAACACCACCTACACCCTCATCAA
>DVGP01000090.1 GCA_018712665.1 Candidatus Pelethomonas intestinigallinarum
CCCCGGAGGACGTCATCGGCCTGGCCGCCGTGTACCTGCGGATCTACTTCTGCGGCATGCCCGGCAACATGCTCTATAACTTCGGCGCCGCCATTCTCCGGGCCCAGGGGGACACCAAGCGGCCCCTCTACTTCCTCACCGCCGCAGGCATCATCAACGTGATTTTGAACCTGGTGTTCGTCATCGTCTTCCATATGGACGTGGCCGGCGTGGCCCTGGCCACCATCATCTCCCAGTACGTGTCCGCCATTCTGGTGCTGCTGACCCTGATGCGGGACAAGGGTCCCCTCCGGGTGGACCTGCGGGCGCTGCGGCTGGACATGAAGGTGGTGCGGCGCATCCTCCAGGTGGGCCTGCCCGCCGGGTTCCAGGGCATGGTGTTCTCCATCTCCAACGTGGTCATCCAGTCCTCCATCAACTCCTTCGGCTCCACCGTGGTGGCCGGCTCCGCCGCCTCCTCCAACATCGAGGGCTTCGTCTACGCCGGCATGAACGCCTTCTACCAGACGGCCCTGACCTTTACCAGCCAGAACTACGGCGCCTGCGAGTGCAAGCGGGTGGACCGGATCATGGGCCTGTGCCTGCTCTACAGCGGCCTCATCGGCCTGGTGCTGGGGAATCTGGCCTACCTCTTCGGCTATCCCCTGGGCTCCATCTACGCCCCCGGCCAGGAGGAGGTCATCGCCCAGGCGGTGGACCGGCTGTCCATCTGCTGCACCACCTACTTCCTCTGCGGCCTGATGGACACCCAGGTGGGCGTGCTCCGGGGCATCGGCTACTCGGTGGTGCCCATGATCGTGTCCCTGGTGGGCTCCTGCGCCCTGCGGCTGCTGTGGGTGGCCACCATCTTCCAGCTGAACCGCACGCCTGAGATGCTCTACCTCTCCTACCCTGTCAGCTGGGCCATCACCGCCGCCACCCACTTCGTCTTCTTCCTCTTCATCCGCAAGCGGGCCTACGCCAAGGCCGTCGGCGTCCACGCCATCAATTAGAAAAATACATAGAAGCGAAAAAGTCCCCCGGACCGCGGCCCGGGGGACTTTTTTGACAGTTGGCTGTTATGAAACAGGGACCTCCTCGCTCTCGGCGAAGGGGTCGCCCAGGGGCGGCGGGTCCTGAACAGGCGTTTCCGGCTCCGGCGGCGCCGGAGGCTCCGGGGCCGCCTTCCACTCCAGGTTCACCCCCGTTTCCCGGTCGAACAGGTGGGCGGCGCTGCCCCGGAAGGTGAAGCGCACCGGCGTGCCCATGGCGAGGGCGCGTTCCCGGGTCTCCAGCTCCTCCTCGGACACCGGCACCACGATGACCACATCCCGGCCGCAGGCGTCCACATGGATATGGATGGCGCTGCCCATCATCTCCGACACGTCCACGCTGGCGAAGATGGCGTTGTCGGCGGTGGTGAGGACCATGTGCTCCGGGCGGACCCCCAGGGTGACGGGACCGCTCTCCACGCCGCCGTCCGCCAGCCGCCGGCACTTCTCCGGGGAGAGGGTAACCGTGGCCCCGGCCAGGGACACGTGGTACCGATCTCCCTGCCGCACCAGCTCCGCATCAAAGAAATTCATCTGGGGGGTGCCGATGAATCCCGCTACAAACAGGTTGGCGGGGTGGATGAACACCTCCTGGGGGGTGCCCACCTGCTGGATGTAGCCCTCCTTCATAATGACGATCCGGTCCCCCAGGGTCATGGCCTCGGTCTGGTCGTGGGTGACGTAGATGAAGGTGGTGTTGATCCGCTTGCGGAGCTTGATGATCTCCGAGCGCATCTGGTTGCGGAGCTTGGCGTCCAGGTTGCTCAGGGGCTCATCCATCAGGAATACCTGGGGATTGCGGACGATGGCCCGGCCGATGGCCACCCGCTGGCGCTGTCCACCGGAGAGGGCCTTGGGCTTCCGGGCCAGCAGCTCCGAGATGTCCAGGATCTCCGCCGCCTCACGGACCTTCTGGTCGATGACCCGCTTGGGGAGCTTCCGCAGCTTCAGGCCGTAGGCGATGTTGTCATAGACGGTCATGTGGGGATAGAGGGCGTAGTTCTGAAAGACCATGGCGATGTCCCGGTCCTTGGGGGGCACGTTGTTCACCAGCCGGCCGCCGATATAGATCTCGCCGTCAGTGATGGCCTCCAGCCCCGCCACCATCCGCAGGGTGGTGGATTTTCCGCAGCCGGAGGGCCCCACCAGGACGATGAACTCCTTGTCGGCGATCTCCAGGTTGAAGTCCTGGACCGCCACCACGCTGTTGTCGTATACCTTTTTTACTTTCCGTAAGCTCAGGTCTGCCATAGTCGGTCATTCTCCTCCGGCGTTCTTCTCATATTCCTTCTCCAGCCGCTGCTCCCGGCGCTCCTCCACGGCGGCCTCCACCCGCTCCGGCACCGCCTTCTTTACATAGCGGTAGCCCCGGCGGATGTACTTGATAACGATCACCACGGCGAAGGTCAGGGGGCACAGGGCGAAGAGGACCGTCAGCGCCAGCAGGGCGGCGGCGTAGTCCTCCGTCAGGCGCAGGGCGTTCTCCCAGTAGGGGTAGATGACGCCGTTGGTCCGCATGGACCGCTCGCCGAAGCTGCCGATCACCGCCAGCAGGTTCTCCAGGGAGTAGCGGCTGCTGTTCTCCACCACATCCCCGTCCTCTACAGGGAAGCTGTCGGTCATGATGTTCTTGGCGTAGCCGGAGATGGGGTCCGGCATGACGATCTCGTAGCAGCTGATGGAGGTGTCCTCCACCAGCTCCTGGAGGGCGGAGAAGGACAGGAAGATCCCGCCCTCCCCGTCGTAGGCCCGCCGGGTGGCGAAGTCGTCCTCCCGGGCCACCACGCCGGCCACCACGAAGGGCTTTCCCCCAATGGTCATGGACATCCCCGTCAGGTCCACCCCGCCGAAGAGCCGCCAGGCCATCTCCTCGTCCAGCACCACCAGGTCGTCCATCAGGTCGTCCTCGGAGATGTAACTGCCGGAGCGGAGGGTCAGGGGGTGGAAGTAGAAGAAATCTCCTCCCACGCCGATGGCGTCCACGGTGGCGGAGCCGTTCTCGGCGGAGACGGTCACCTCGGCCTGGCCGCTGTAGGCGTCCAGATACAGCTTGCCGCCCTCGGGAGCCTCCAGGGACTCCTCCACGAACCGGGTCTCCAGGCTCTGGCGGAAGTTGTAGATGTCCTCCACCGTCTTTCCCTGCCCCACCGGCAGGTAGCAGGCCAGCTGAGCGAACCGGGTCTCGCTGTCCCCGCGAAACCGCTCCGCGGCGGAAATGGACCCGGAGGCCCCGCTGACGTACCGCAGTCCCAGCCAGGAGGCCAGGGACGCCAGCACCAGTACCACGTTGAGGCACACCAGGAACCACTGCTTGAAGCCGAAGCCCCGGATGTCCTGGAGCACCTGCCGGCCCAGTTCACGCGGCTTCATCATGCGCCATCCACCATCCTGACCAGCTCGCCGGCCTCCAGGGGCTTGCTGGAGGTTGTGATCACGTAGTCGTTGTTGGAGCTCAGGCCGGAGACCGCCGCGTTGGTGTCGTCCTCCGCCAGGACCTGCACGTCCACGCGCGTGGCCGTATAGCGGTTGCCCAGGGGGGTGCTCTTGGAGGTGACCACCAGGACAAAGCTGCCGTTGGTGTCCTCCCGCAGGGCGCTCTTGGGGATGATGGCGTCATAGTTGGCGCTGCGCTGGCCGATGGAGAGGCTGATGTTGGCGCCGGCCTCGATGTCTCCGGTGACCCGGAACACCAGCAGACGGCCCTGGCCGGGCTTATCCGGGTCGGCGGTGATGCCCTCCAGGGTAGCGGTGACGCTGTTGCCCCAGTAGTAGTTGCTCACCTCGGCGGTGTCGCCCACCTTCACCTGCTGGGCCTGCTCATTGGTGACGGGGATCTTGATGGTGTAGCCCCGGTCCACCACCTCGATGACGGCCATGGCCTGGCCGGGGGTGGTCTCCTTGCCGGCGGAGACGTTGATGGCGCTGATGGTGCCGGAGACGTTGGCGGTGATCTCCGTACCGATGGACTCGCTGGTGTATTTGTCCACCAGCTCCTGCTGCTTCTGGATCTGAAGGCGGGTGGCCTGGAGGCCCAGATTGTCCAGCTGCTTGTCAATGTCCGCGCCGTTCAGGGCTTTCTCCAGCTCCTGCTCCTTCTCGGCGATGGTGTCCACCGCCGCGTCATAGGCGGTCTTTTTCTCCTGCAGGGCAGTCACGTTCTCCGTCAGGGTGGTGATGCGGGCGGTCTGCTCCCGCTGGGCCGCCTCATAGAGGTTGATCTGGGCCTTCAGATCGGCGTTGTCCGCCTCGGCGTCCTCCAGGGTGTCCTCCGCGTCCCGCAGCTCCCGCTGGGCGGAGCGCAGCTCGCTTTCCGCGTCGTCCAGCTTACTCTGGATAGCCCGGCGCTGCTCGCTGGCGCTGCCGGAGGCGATGTCCTGGTCGGCAACCAACCGGTCATAGGCTGTCTGCTTAGACGCCACATCGTTTTGGGCCGCCAAAAGGGCGTCATAGGCGGTCTGATAGTCCTGCAGATCTCCTTCAGACGGATCAGAGGCCGGAACCGCCGTCCGGGTTGTCCCGCCCTCCTCGCCTGTTCCACCGCCGGTGGTGGGAGGGGTAGTGACATATTGCGTCAAATATGCTTCGATATAGACCTGATTGTTTCCGCTGATCTCCTGGGGCGTATCCGTCGCTGTGTCAATGCTTGTGACACCATATCCCTTTGCTTTGACCGCCTCTATCAACGCCCCGAGGTCAGACTTATACGCCAGCCAGTCGCTTCGCCATGTATTTTTCGCCTTTTCCAGCGCAGTCTTGGCGTCCGCGATCTGCCGGTCCAGGTCCACGCTGCCGCCGGACTCCAGCTCGTCCAGCTGCTGCTGGTAGGTATCCACGGCGGTCTGGGCGGTAGACACCTTCTGGGTCCACTCGGTGACCGCGGCCTGGGCCTCCTGGAGGGCGGGGTCGTCGGCGAGGGCGTCGTTGAGCTCGGAGAGCATCAGCTCCAGCTGGCTCAGCTCCGTCTTGGCGGCGGCCAGGTCACCTTTGGCGTAGGAGATCTCCGCGTCGGTGACCGCGTTGGCGTCCCGGTCCGCCTGGGCCTTCTCCAGATCCTCCCGGAGAGTCTTGACGGTCAGATCGTCGGCGGCGTAGCCCTTGGACAGCTCCAGCAGCTGCTTCTGGTAGTTGATGTTCAGGGTCTGGAGCTGCTCCTGGGCGTCCTTCAGCTCCTGGCTCTCCACGTCCCCCAGCACGAACAGAAGATCGCCTTGGTTGACGGTGTCTCCCACCTTCACGCACACAGAGCGGACCTCTCTCGTCTGGTCCAGGACCACCTCATAGCTCTCGTTGGCGGAGACGGTGCCGCTGCCCCGGATGCGGGCGTTGATGGTGCCGGAGGTGACCAGGGTGGTGCTCACCTCCGCCAGGGAGCGGTTCATAATGGTGTTGGAAAAGAAGGTGAGCACCAGCAGCACCGCCAGGAACACAATGGCGATGGTCTTGATCAGCTCTCTCTTCTTCGACTTCTCTTTCACTTCCATAGACTCAAATTCTTCCTTTCACTGGGGTCAGCCTAACCTTTGACGGAGCCCTGGTGGGCGATGCCCTCCACCAGGTAGTCCTCGCCGTGGAGGAACAGGAGGAT
>DVGP01000091.1 GCA_018712665.1 Candidatus Pelethomonas intestinigallinarum
TCCCGGAGCTCCCGGAGGTGGGAGACCAGGCAGGCGTCCTTCAGGCTCAGCGGGTGGCCCGCCTTCCCCTCGTCCAGCCGGTAGGGCAGGCGGCAGGGCTGGGCGCAGGCCCCCCGGTTGCCGCTGCGGCCTCCGATGAGGGCGCTCATGGCGCACTGGCCGGAGTAGCACATGCACAGGGCCCCGTGGGCGAAGACTTCGATCTTGATGGGGCTGTTTCGGCAGATGTGGGCCATGTCCTCCCGGCTCACCTCACGGCTGAGGACCACGCAGCCCATCCCCAGCTTCGCCGCCGCCTCCACCCCCGCCAGGGAGTGGACGGTCATCTGGGTGCTGCCGTGGAGGGGCAGGTCCGGCACGATCTCCCGGGCCAGGGCCGCCAGGCCCCAGTCCTGGACGATGACGGCGTCCACCCCCGCCCGGCTGGCCTGCCGGAGCAGGTCCCCGGCGGCGGCCAGCTCCCGGTCCGTCACCAGGGTGTTCACCGTCAGGTAGACCTTCACCCCCCGGAGGTGGCAGTAGGCCACGGCGGGGGAGAGCTCCTCCGGGGTGAAATTCTTCGCACCCCGCCGGGCGTTGAAGCCGCCGCAGCCGAAGTACACACTGTCGGCGCCGCTCTGCACCGCCGCCACCATGGCCTCCCAGTGGCCGGCGGGGGAGAGGAGCTCCATCACTTCCAGGCTGTCAACAAAGTCTGGCCAGACTTTTTGACAGCCTGAAAAATGCCGTTACTTTCCCACTGCTCCGCAGTGTGAAAGTCCCCGCTTCGTGGGCCGCACGCCTTGCAGGGCAAGGCTTTGCGGGGCATTTGATTAGATTCGAGGCGGGCTTCGCCCCCTCGAGCTCCCCCTGCGCCTCGACGGTTTTTGACACGCTCCATCACTTCTTCTGAAGCTGCTGCTGGAGCTTGAAGATCTCCCGCTTGCACTCGCTGAGCTCCGCCTTGGCCCGGTTGGCCTCGTCCAGATAGCCCTTGAGCTGGCTGCGGAGGTTCTCCGTGGACCCCTGCTGCTTGAGCATGTCGTCGGCGATGTTTACCGCCGCCAGCACGGCGGCGTCCATACGGCTGAGGTGTCCGGCGGTCATCAGCTCGTTCATCTTGCCGTCCACCAGGGCGGCCACCTTCTGCATGTAGGAGGGGCTCTCCTCCGCCATCAGCGTGTAATCCGTGCCGCAGATCGTGACGGTGATCCGATTCTCCATGTCGCTTCCTCCTTTGTATCTCTGTGGAGACCGGGCAAGGGTACACGGCTCCATAGTAATTCAGGATAAAGTATACCATATTTCCCCGGAAAAGCAAAGTGTTTCTACAGAACAGCGGGAAAACCGGGGCGGCGGGGCAAGAAAGCGGGCGGTTTCCCGCCGTGGGAAACCGCCCCGTCTTTTGCCAGCAAAAGTGCCATGTGCCGTCTCTGACGGCACGGCTTGGAATTTCAGCGCACGGGCCGGGGACGGCCCACATGCGCGAAACTTCATGCGCCGCATACCTTTGCTCGTTATTGTGGCGCGTCCGCGGCGCATGAAGTTTTATACTGCCATACCGAAGAGATAGAACCAGCAGAGGTTGTACACATAGTGGGTGACCGCCAGCGTGCAGTAGGTCTCCCGCCGGCGGGACAGCTTCAGGCCAAAGACATAGAGGCTGAACACCGTGGCGATCCAGAACTGCACCACAATTTGATTGTTATATAAGTGCAGGGCCCCAAACAGCAGGGAGATCAGCGCGGCCCACAGCCAGTCGGGCAGTTTGAAATTGCGGAGCGCCTCGTGTAAGTAATAGCGGAAAAGGGCCTCCTCGGAAAAGGCGATGAGCAACTGCATCGAGAGATGAACGCAGATTGTCCTGGCGTCCAGTTCAAAAATGTGCGCTGGAATCAATATCACGGAATCGGCAAAAAAGAAGGCCGAAACAAATACGCACACCGCGAAGAAAACGCCGTAGCCGCACCCTCTGAGGATCTGCTTTCCCGGCCCCCGGCCCTCCGGAGCCGCCTCCCGGGACAGGAGCTTGACGTCATAGTCCAGATCCAGCAGGATATAACAGCACAGGAGCGTGACAGCCTGATAAAAAATGACCCCAAAGGTCCCCCCGTTGTTCCCCCGGGTCGTGACCATAAAGATCACCTGCGCCCCGGCAAATACAAAAAGATGCGCCAGCCTCGCCTTCATAGCCGCCTCCGATCCCAACAAAATCCTCCGTCTGTTAGAGGGCCGCGGGCCCTCACACCGCCAGCGTCAGGGCCACCGGGCAGTGGTCGCTGCCCTGGATCTCGCTGTAGATGTCCGCCCCGGCGATCTTCTCCGCCAGCCGCCGGGAGACGATGAAGTAGTCGATGCGCCACCCGGCGTTGTTCTTCCGGGCGTTGAAGCGGTAGCTCCACCAGCTGTAGGCCCCGGTCTTGTCCGGGTAGAGGTAGCGGAAGGTGTCCACGAACCCCGCCTCCAGCAGCTCCGTCATCTTCCCCCGCTCCTGGTCGGAGAACCCGGCGTTGCCCCGGTTGGGCCCCGGATTCTTCAGGTCGATCTCCTGGTGGGCCACGTTCAGGTCCCCGCAGAGGACCACCGGCTTTTTCCCGTCCAGCTCCCGGAGGTATTCCCGGAAGTCGTCCTCCCACAGCATCCGGTAGTCGATGCGCTTCAGGCCGTCCTGGGCGTTGGGGGTGTAGCAGCAGACCAGGTAGAAGTCCGGGTACTCGGCGGTGATGACCCGGCCCTCGTGGCGGTGGAGGTCGTCGCCGAAGCCGTAGGTCACCGACAAGGGTTCCTCCTTGGTGAAAATGGCCGTGCCGGAGTAGCCCTTCTTGTCGGCGTAGTTCCAGTACTGGTGGTAGCCCGGCAGGTCCAGCTCCAGCTGGCCCGCCTGGAGCTTGGTCTCCTGCAGGCAGTAGACGTCCGCGTCCGCCAGGACGCAGAAGTCCAGAAAGCCTTTCCCGATGCAGGCCCGCAGGCCGTTGACGTTCCAAGAAATCAGTTTCATCTTTTTTCCTCTCCGGTGAGCTGGTGTTTTTATCAGTATAACAAAGAAGAGGGGAAACCACAAGGGGGAAGCACTCTGCTTCCCGCTGCCCCGACTTTTTCGGGGGCTCCGCCCCCGTGCCCCGGGGTACTTTTCTCCCGTGAGAAAAGTACCCAAAAGCACGCTTAGGAGGGGGACACTTTCGACTGTGTCCCCCTCCTAAGAACCACCTCCCCGCAACGACACAAAGGGGGGCTTGCGCCCCCCTTTG
>DVGP01000092.1 GCA_018712665.1 Candidatus Pelethomonas intestinigallinarum
GGGATCATCAACTGATTTAACACAATTTTCTCGAATTTTCAAACAAGGCCCAGGCCTTGTTTGAAAGAGGGGGCGCGCCGTTTTTCCGGCGCGCCCCCTTGACTTTTGTTCATGGATGGTCTATACTTTTATTCGAACATTTGTTTTATTAAGGAGGCAGGGCCATGGACGTGATGGAAAAGCTGACGATCCTCACCGACGCCGCCAAGTACGACGCCGCCTGCACCTCCTCCGGGGCCCGCCGCAGCAGCCGCCAGGGGTACATCGGCAACACCTCGTCCTCCGTGGCCGGCTGCTGCCATACCTTCTCCGCCGACGGCCGGTGCGTGACCCTTTTGAAAGTCCTGATGACCAACTGCTGCGTCTACGACTGCAAATACTGCGTCAACCGCTGCTCCAACGACACCCGCCGGGCGGCCTTCACCCCGGAAGAGCTCTCGGAGCTGACCATCCAATTCTACCGCCGCAACTACATCGAGGGGCTCTTCCTGTCCTCCGGGGTGATGGTGAACCCGGACTACACCACCGAGCGGATGATCCGGTGCCTGGAGCTGCTGCGGGAGGGCCGCCGGTTCAACGGCTACATCCACGCCAAGGCCATCCCCGGCACGTCCCCGGAGCTGGTGCGGCGGCTGGGACTGCTGGCGGACCGGCTCAGCGTCAACATCGAGCTGCCCTCGGAGCGGGGGCTTCAGACACTGGCCCCCAACAAGACCCGGAAGGCTATCTTCCGGCCCATGGGCCTGATCACCAACACCCTGCGGGAGAACAAGGAGGATCTGGTGAAGTACCGCCACGCCCCCCGCTTCGCCCCCGCCGGACAGAGCACCCAGATGATCATTGGGGCCACGGCGGACACGGACCGGCACATCCTCTCCCTGACCCAGGGGCTCTACGACAAGTACCGGCTCAAGCGGGTGTTCTACTCCGCCTACGTGCCGGTGGTGGAGAACTCCCTCCTCCCTTCCCTGGACACAAAGCCGCCCCTGCTCCGGGAGCACCGGCTGTACCAGGCGGACTGGCTGCTGCGGTTCTACGGCTTCCGGGCGGAAGAGCTGCTGGACGAGGCGGAGCCCAACTTCAATCCCCTGGTGGACCCCAAGTGCACCTGGGCCCTGCGCCACCCGGAGTTCTTCCCCGTGGAGGTGAACACCGCCGACCGGGAGGCCCTGCTGCGGGTGCCGGGGATCGGCGTGGTCTCCGCCAAGCGGATCCTCTACGCCCGCCGGGCCCGGAAGCTGGAGCACGGGGATCTGAAGAAGCTGGGGGTGGTGCTGAAGCGGGCCCAGTACTTCATCACCTGCAAGGGAAAAATGCTGGAGGGCCTGCCCCGGGGGCAGGACGGCGTCCTGCGGAATCTGGTCGCCGTGGAGCGGGCCTCCCTCCCGCCCTGGGAGGGGGAGCAGCTGAGCCTGTTCGACGGGGCGTAGACCGTTCTTTTTCTTGAAAGAAAAAGAACCAAAAAGAACTTTTTCGCGAATACCCGCAGGGCACTTACTTCGTTTCGCTTAGGAGGGACAATATGACCAGAGAAGAGACGATCCGGGCCCTGTGGCGGGACGTGGCCGCCCAGAATGAGGCCATGGGAGATCATTTTACCGCAGACGCTGTGATTCTGTGGCCCAACACCGGCGAGCGCTTCACGGTCCCGGAGTTTGTCCGGGTCAACCGGGAATATCCCGGGCAGTGGGAGGCCCAGGTGGAACGGATAGACCCGGAGGGCGGCTTCTCCGTGGCCCGGGTGTGGTCCCCGGATGGGGCCGCTTTCCGGGCGGTGTCCTTCTACCGCTGGCGGGGCGGCAAGATTTGCAGGCTGGAGGAATACTGGGGGGACGTGGGCCCAGCGCCGGACTGGCGGCGGGCCCTGGGCCTGGGGCGGCCCATCCGGGAGGAGGATGTGTAGGACCATGGAAGTCGTCTACCGCTACGACGGCAGCTTCGAGGGGTTCCTCTGCTGCGTGTTCGACAGCTATGTCAACAAAGAGCGGCCCTCTGAATTTCAGGATGAAACCCACCTGGTCCAGACCCTGTTCCCCGTCCGATGGGTGGGGACTGACCCCCGCCACGCCCGGCGGATCCTGGTGAGTCTGGAGAAAATCGACCCCTGGGCCCAGGAGCTGGTGGCCAAGGGCTTCCTCACCTGCGCCCCAGACCGGGAAATGCTGCTCTACCGCTTCATCCGTGCCCTGTACGATGTGGGCAAGCCCCTGCTGCGGCAGCTCAGCGACGAGGCGGTGTGGCCTCTGTTGAAGGCGGTGCGGCATCTGGACGGGGAGGTCCACCTCCTCAAGGGCTTCACCCGCTTCTCCGACTTCGAGGGGGTGCTGGCAGGAGAGATCCGGCCGAAAAACCGGGTACTCCCCCTCCTCCGGGGACACTTCTGCGACCGGATGTACAACGAGACCTTCCTTCTCTACGACCGGGCTCACCGGGAGGCCCTGGTCCACCAGCCGGGGAAGTGGGCCATCCTGCCTCTGGAGGAATTCAAAATGGCCGCCCCTTCGGCGGAGGAGGCCCAGTACCGCCGTCTGTGGAAACGGTTTTATGACACCATCGAGATCCGGGAGCGCCACAATCCCAAGCTGCGCCGGACCAACATGCCCCAGCGGTACTGGGAGACCATGACGGAGTTTCAGGACGAGAGTTACTTCACGGCCCAGGCGGGGACGGAGGAGCTCCCCGCCCCGAGCAGAAAAGAGATCAAGACACAAGGCGGAGAGGGCGCCAGAGCAAATCATTGGCAGACAGGCAGCAGATAGCAGACAGATCGCAAAACGCGACATTCACGCTTTTTATGTAATTCCAGCGGCAGCTGTTCAAACACGCGCGGGCCGGCTGGGATATTTGTCGCGTTTCCGCCAAATTCCGCATATCCTCACCGCGGAGGCGAACCCCTTCGGGGCGGCCATGTGATTCCGCACTGACTGACTTAATCCAGCAAAAAGGCGCAAGAGGAGCGAATGCTATGACTTTTCGGGAAAATTATTTGCGTATGGCCCGCTTCGAAGGGCCGGACTATATCCCCATGAGCTACTGCATCAACGGTGCCTGCTGGGATGCCTACCCACAGGAACAGCTTCTGGACCTCATGGAAGCGCACCCCTTTCTGTTTCCTGATTTTAAGCGGCCGAAAACGCCCATAAAGCTGGACTTCCACCCGGTTGCCCGCAAGGATGTCCCGTACCGGGATGACTGGGGCTGCATTTGGGAAACGACCCAGGACGGCATCACCGGCACCGTCACCGGACACCCTCTGGCGGACTGGGAGAGCTTTAAAGCCTACCTGCCGCCGGACCCCGAAAAAGTTATGGGCATCGGCCCCATCGACTGGGTGGAGGAGGCCAAATCCGTTGCCGCGGCCAGGGAACGGGGCGATTTTGTGGGACGGAGCCTGCGCCATGGCCACACATTCTTGCAGCTGTGCGACATCCGCGGCTATGAGAATCTGCTCTTTGACATGGTGGACGAGGACCCACGGCTTTGGGAACTTATTGACATGGTGGAACAATTCAACCTAGGGCTGGTTACCCGGTACTGCGCTCTTGGCGTGGATATGATGGGGTACGCCGAGGACCTGGGGATGCAGAGAGGTCCCATGCTCTCGCCGGACCAGTTTGCCAAGTACATCCTGCCCAGCTACCGGCGGCTGATCCGCCCGGCCCGGGAATCCGGCGCGTTGATCCACATGCACTCCGACGGCGACCTGCACATGCTTCTGGACGACATTCTAAGCGTCGGCGTCGACATCATCAACTTGCAGGACTTAGTCAACGGTATTGACTGGATCAAGGAAAATCTGGCGGGCAAGCGGTGTATCGAGCTGGACATTGACCGGCAGTTGGTGACGGTAAGCGGCACGCCGAAAGACATTGACCGGCTGATCCGTTCCGAAGTGAAGGCCCTGGGCAGTAAGCAAGGGGGTCTCTGCATGATCTACGGCTTGTACCCGGGAACGCCCATTGAAAACGCCGCGATGGTCATGGACGCCATGGAAAAATACGCCTTTTATTTCTCTTGATCCTCTCAAAGCACAAGATCGCACGCGGGCAGCGGCGTGGCGCGGAAGTGGGAAGGACTCAGGACGTCGCGCCGGACAGGTCTGGTTTTACGGTTCAGGGAAAATAAAGATCTCCTCGATGGGGGCCTCCACCGCCCGGGCGATGTCCACCGCCAGCTTCAGGGAGGGGTTGTATTGGGCCTTCTCCAGCCG
>DVGP01000093.1 GCA_018712665.1 Candidatus Pelethomonas intestinigallinarum
ATGGCTTCTCCTTCCCGGCAGAACCTGCCTTATTTCAAAACAGGCCAAAGAGAAGCACAGGAGGAGCCTCCTGCGTTTCTCTTTGGCCTGTTACACCACTTGTACCATCTGCTCCCAGAGCAGGACGAAGCGGTCATCGATGATTTTGTTGTCGTGGTAATGTCCGAACAGCCAGTAGTGGAACTTGGCCCGTTCTTTGACTTCCTCCAGGAAGCCGGTCAGCTGGTCGTGAACATAGCCGCCGTTTCCCAGTATGTCAACGATGCTGCTTGGGGCGCAGTGGGTGATCACATAATCCACCTCATAGTGAATGCGTTCCAGATTGGGCCCGTTGACAAAGTCGCCATTTAACAGCGGGAAATAGATCATGGGCAAGAAAAAGACGCCTTCCGGCGTCAGGTGATGGCCCAGATCATTCTTCTGAGGTTCAAAGCGGTCGCGGAAAGGAGGCAGTGGTCCTCCGCTGCCTCTAAGCCTCGTCGTAAGACGCGCGTTAAGTTGTGGCATCTCTTCTGGATGGCAAAGGTGCCCTCGCACCAGATCTGCCGCTGCTTCAGCGCCTGCTTGTAGTCCGGCTCCTTCCACCTGGACAAGTGCCGCTGGACCGAGGGCTTGAAGTAGCTGTCGGACAGCTTCCTGGCGCCCTGCCTGTCGTTTGCGCTCAGGCATTTCTCCCGCAGCGGACATGCCCGGCAATCCTCACGCTCCGCCCAATATTCCCAGAACAGCCCGCTGTCGCTGCGGTACAGCCGCTTCGCCCGCAAAGTTTTCCCATTGGGGCAGATATAACGATCCTTCTCCTGGTCATAGCGAAAAGCATCCCGCTTGAACTCCACCTGTGTACGGTCATAGACGGCCTGGGGCCGCACGTAAAAGTCGATACCGTGTTCCTCCAGCACCCGGTGGGCCAGGGGAAAATCATAGGCGGAGTCTGCCGCGGCGGCCTGGATGGGGATCACACTTTGATGGATATGCTCCAGTTGGTCCAAGTAGGGGACGGAGTCGTATACATCTCCCGGCGTCACAGTCAACCCTGTGATAATGCCATAGTCTCCATCCAGCGTCTGATGAGAGAGGTAGTGAGGCCCCTCCGGCTTGCCGGGGCGCTTCATGTGTCCCGACTCCGGGTCGGTACGGCTGACCCGCTTCTTGCTCCTGCGGTTATCCCGCTTGATCTGCTTTGTCCGCTTTTTGCGGCGTTTCCCGGTCCGGCGCTCCAGCTCCTCCAGCCCTTCCTCCTCATAGGCATCCAGCCGCTCCCAATACACGCCCGCCTCTTCCGGCATTTCCACCAGCTCTTCCGACGCCTGGGAGGCGTTGGCCTTCACATGGGTGGAATCCGTGACAGCCAACCGTCCGCTGACCAGACCGGCGGCGACGCATTGCCGCACTACTTCCTCAAACAGCCGCCGGAATACCTTCCGAAAGCTGGGTTTCCTCCGCCGCAGCTGACTGATCGTGCTGTGGTCCGGTACCCGGTCAAACAGATCCAGCCCCAGATACCAGCGCAGCGCCACATCCGTCTGGACGCGCTGCTCGATCTGCCGCTCCGAGGGAATGCCATACAGGAAGCCTACCAGCAGATATTTCACCAGCACCACCGGGTCTATGGGCGGACGGCCGTACTTCCGGCTGTACAAGGGGGACGTTTCTTCATACACAAAAGACAGATCCAGTGCTGCCTCCAGCTTCCGAAGGAAGTGTTCCTGCGGCATCAGATCCTCTATCGTTACCATGTGCAGCTTCAGTTGCATCCAGCCCACCGCCTGCTTTTTCTTTTATTCTACCACAGCAGATGATATTTTCCCACTTTGTCAACAACCCCAACTCGGGACAAAATAAAAACCGGCCCCGCATCCAGGAAAACACTTCCCGGACGCGGGGCCTTTTGCGTCCCAACTTGGGACAGAAAAATCACCCTACAAAACACCTGGGTCTGGCAATGGCGGTAAAGCCCTCCAGGCCGGTGATGACCGTGTTGTTGTATCCGCTGGCGCAATGGATGATAAGCAATCTTCCGTCCTCGTCCCTTCCGCCCACGATCCCCACGTGGACGTCCTCCGGGTAGAACACCAGATCCCCGGGCTGTGCCTCGGACCAGAGGATCGGGGTACAGGCGTCATGCTGGGCGGCGGCTCCGCCGCCCTGGCCTATGACATACTCTCCGCCCGTGGCGTTGTAGAACACCCAGTCCACGAAACCGGAGCAATCCATCCCGTAGGGACGGTAGGTCCCGGAGGTGGGGCTGCCCTCGGCCGTTACCTTCCGCAGACTGCCCCAGCGGTCATCCCAGCCCAGGACCAGAGACTTCCCGCCCCAAAAGTAATTTACCTTGCCCACCAGGGAGCAGGCGGTCTCCACTACCGCCCGGCGCGCGGGGTCCAGATCCTCCGGCAGCGCCTCCAGCAAGGCCGCGGCGTCGGCCTGAGAGACGGACAGGTCTGAGATCAGGCCCTCCAGCAGCGCCTCCTCCGCCAGGAGCTCGTCCAGGGCGGCGTTCTGGTCATCGGTGAAGCCATACACCTCCCTCATCTCGCCGGCGGTCCTGGCCTCCACGATGATCCGCAGCGTGACCTCGCCGCTGTCCTCCCCTTCCTCTGTCTCTGTGGTGATGGCGGTCATGTCCCAGAACACCGCCTTCAGCCGCTCCACCCGGTCCGGGTCCAGCGTGACCACGTCCACGCCGTCCTCGGAAAAAGTGGTCTGGACGGCGAACACCGCCAGGACCTCCCGCCAGTCCGGTAGTTGGCCCTGGAGCAGGATCTCCGAATATTCCCCGTCTTGCAGCTCGGCCAGATAGTCCGTGAGCGCTATGTTCACCTGGGAGATGGCTCCGTTGGGCGGCACGGAGCCGGGGTCCAGCTCCTGGCCCGCCAGGAAGATGCCGAAGGGCGAGGCGACCACGGCGGCGGCCAGGACGATCACGCACAGGGGCAGCAGAAGGGCGGCGCCGCCAGCCAGCCCCACCAGGGCGCTGACCAGAGACGCCGCCGCTTTCACCGCGCCCGCCGCCGCCTTTTTGGAGAGGCCGACCGTGGCCTTGGCCGCCCGCTGGGCCCGGCTGACGGCCAGCTGCCGGGCCCGCGCCTGGGCTGTCCGGCCCGCTGTCCCTCGCGCCGCCGCTCTCGCGGCGGCTCTTGCCGCTCTAGTCGTTTTGGGGGCCGGTAGTGTTGCGGAGCGCTCCCACGCCTTGGCTGTTTCGCTCCCACGTCCTCCCGCCATTCGGATCATACGGTCCGTCTCCCGGCGTGTCTTGGGGGCGGCGGCAGTCGCGGGCCGCTTCTCTCTGGGGCCGGCGTCGGGCCGGGGCCGCTCCCGGATGGTCCGAAGGCCGGCTTGAGGCCGCTCCGAAACAGCGGGGCTGTCTGTGGCGCGAGGCCGGCCCCCGGCGTAGATCTCGGGAGACGGACTCGGCAGAGGGCTGGGATCGTCAGGCGCGGAAAAGTCCAGACTGTCCCGGGGAGCCTCCTTGACAGGCCGAACCGTTCTCGGCCCTATGTCATTACCTGTGGGGATCGGACCGCTCCGCTGTTCCTCCGGGACCTCAACAGGCGCGGGAGGAAATGGCCGCTCCAGCTCACCGCCTCTGGGTACGCCGTCCGCCGTCTGTCTGGTCCTCATCGCCTCCCGCCGCATCCGGTCCCCTGGGGACGGCGGACGCGGCGAGATTTCTTCTTTTTTTGCCTGGGGCCGACTGGCGACGATCGTCTCCGTCGGTTTCTCCCGGGCGTGAAGGACCTGGGCGGTCTTCTCTTTGGGGGCGGCCCGCCTCTCCCGGGGGGCGAAGGCCGACGGCGGCTCGGAGGGGATCTCCGCCTCTGGTCTCGGGCCGGCCTCCGCCGTGGGGATGTCTCGGACCGTCCGCTCCCGCTCCTTCCCCGCTTTCCCCATGACCTCCCGCTTTCCGCTCTCGCCGGGCGGTGAGGCGTCACGGGCGGGAGGCCGGCGCGCCTCGGCTGGACGCTCCGGCGGAACGTCCTCCACATCCTGGCCCTGGGGGACATGGCCCGCCCTCTCCTCCCGGAGGACGCGGCGGGCCTTGTCCAGCCCCCGGCCCGCGGCGTTGACGGCGATGGAAGCGGCGTCGCCGGCGTACCGCTCCGCCCGCTCCTCCGCCTCCACGGCGGCGTTGGGGTCCCGCTCCCGGCGGGAGGTCCGGGCCAGCGCCTCCCGGAGCTTGCCGGTCACACGACGCCGGGAAAACGGCTTCGGACGTTTGCCGGGTCTTCTCTTGATCTTATCGCCAGGGTCTCTCTCCCGTGGTCTCGGCATGGGTCTCCTCCTCATCCTCCTGGATCGGCCAGGACCTCCGCGATCCCGGCCATGATGTAGTCGGCGCAGGGCAGGGCGACGGCGTTACCCAGGGCCCGGTATCGCTGGGCCGGGCGGATCTCCTCACCGTCGGCCCCATATTTGGTCCAGCCCTCCGGCAGTCCCAGCATACGCTCACATTCCAGCTCCGTGGGGTAGCGGACGCAGCCGCCCAGAGGATCGTCCTCGAACCAGAAGGCGAACGGCGAGAGCCTTCCGGCTAAAAGGGTGGAAAAAGGGTCATCTGGCCGTCCGAAGCTGTTGCGGAACTGAACGCGTTTCCCTCGCTTGGCGGCGCTCCGCATACGGAAGGGCTGAAAGGGGCGGACGATGGGTACACGCCCCCCTGCTTCAAGAAAAGGGCCTCTATCTCCGGCGGCGGCGGACAGCCCACCCGCTGGGCCAGCGCCAGAAAGTAGGAGCATTGGCCGGGGCTTAAACAGTATCTCTCCAGCACGCCGCCCTCCAAGATCGGCCACGAGGAAGATCCGCTGCCTTCGGGCCAGCCTGGGCCTTGCCCAATACTGGGCGTCCAGGACCCTCCAGGCCAGATCAGGGCATCCCCCTCGCACCATTCCGGCGTATGCCCAGCGGCCAGAGGCAGGAATTGGAAGTTCGGCGTCCGGCAGGAAGGCCCGGAGCACGGCGAGATGATCCAGCCGGTCATTTGATGTAAAAGCTCCGACGACGTTCTCCCAAACAGTGATAATTGGAAATCGATCTCCAGTGGCATCCCTCATTTCTCGAATGATCCTGATCGCGTGAAAGAACAGGCTGGATTTGACGCCAGCCAGTCCGGTACGGTCGCCCTGCCTGGAGAGGTTTTGGCAAGGAGAGCCGAAGGTGATGACATGGACGGCGGGGATAGCCCCGCCGTCCAGCTTCGTGATGTCCCCCAGGTGCTCCATCCGGGGGAAGCGGCGTCTGGTGATGGAGATGGGCGCTCTCTCGATCTCGCTGGCCCAGCGTGGGACGATCCCATGCCGGGCGGCGGCCAGGGGGAACACGCCGATGCCGTCGAAGAGGCTGCCCAGGGTCAGCGGACCGCCGTCCGCGCTCTTCACCGGCCCTTTCATCCGTCTGATCTGTCCCAACTTGGGACACGGGCCGTCTCCGCCTCGTCCCCCGGGGTGGTGGACATGAGGCGGTAGAGCTGGGTGTCCTTGGGGATGGTGTTGATGAAGGGGACGATGGCCCCGCCCATACGGATGAGGCCGGTGCCTGGGGCGGAGTTGGTGATATAGCCCATCTGCGTGTCGGAGATCCGCAGGAGCTTGGCCAACTCCGCCCGGTCGGTAGCCGCCTGGTTATAGAGCACCAGGAACTCGCTGTTGGCGAACATGAGGCGGGCGGTCTCGGACCGCAGGCACTCCTCCACGTTCTGGGTGGCGGCGGTCATGATACCGGCGTATTTCCGAAATCGCTTCCATGCCTTGTAGAGGAACTGGGCGGAGAAGACGTATTTGAAGAACAGATACGCCTCATCCACGAAGACCCATGTATACTTGCCCCGCTTCCGGTTCTCCATCACCCGGTTCTGGATGGCCTCCAGAGCTATCACCAAAGCGGTGGGTCGGAGCTGTTCCCCCATCTCGTACAGGTCCAGGACCACGATCCTGCTGTTCATGTCCACGTTGGTGGGGTGGGCGAAGACGTTCAGCGTCCCTTCCACGATGAGCTCGGAGGCCAGGGCGATCTCCCTTGCCTCCTCCTCGTTCTGCGCCATGACCTCCCGCCGCCAGTCGGTGAGGAGGGGGGCCGGGCCGTGATAGCCCCGCTTCAGGCAGGGCCGCAGGATGTTCCCGGTACAGCGGTCGATGATGGAGCGATGTCCGCCCTCCAGGGTCCCCGCCCCCATCTGCTGCTCGATGACGCTCATAAGGAGCTGGGACTTCATGGCGATGGGGTCGTCGCCGTCGCCGTAGCAGTCCCCCAGGTCCAGGGGGTTGATGTGGTGGGGGCTGCTGGGGGAGATCTGGATCACCGTGCCGCCCAGGGCCCTGGCGATGGGGCCGTACTCCCGCTCGGCGTCGATGATGATGATATCGTCGTCGGTGCCCATGGCCACATTGGAGATCGTGCCCTTCATGCCCATGGATTTGCCGGAGCCGGACACGCCCAGGACAAAGGCGTGGGGGGAGATGAGGCGCTTGCGGTCACAGATCAGGGGATTTTTGGAAACGGCGTTGACGCCGTAGTACAGGCCGCCGGGGTCCTGGATCTCCTGGGCCCGGAAGGGCATGAGGACGGCGGCGCTCTCGGTGGTCAGGGTCCGCAGGGCCCGGACCCGGCGCAGGCCATAGGGCAGCACCGTGTTCAGCCCGTCTTCCTGCTGGTAGCGCAGAACGGAGAACTGGCACAGATGGTTTCGGCCAACGGCCATAAGGGCCTCCGTGTCCATGTCCAGCTGTTCCAGGGTATCGGCGATGTGGACGAGCGTGACCACGGCGAAGATCATCCGCTGGTCTCTGGTGGTCAGGTCGTCCAGGAACTCCTTGGCCTCCCCCCGCACCTGCTCCAGCTCGTAGGGCACCACGGCGGAGAAGTTGTTGTTGGCGTTCTGCTTCTGCTGCCAGCGGGCCACGTCGGTCTCCACGGCCAAGATCCTGTTCTGGATCTCCCGCACCGCCTCGTCGGTGGGGATGGGCAGGACGTCGATGGACAGCATGAGGTTCCGGGGAAAGTCGCAGAGCTCCGCGATCATGTCGTCCCGGAGGTAGGAGGCGTAGTCCCGCAGGAACAGCACCCGCCCCACCTTGCGCCCCATCTCGAAGTGGTCCGCCTTGAAGGCGAAGCTGTCCGGGCAGATCAGGTCCCGGAAGTCCACGCCGCCGCGGATGGCCCGGCTCTGGTCGAAGGAGAAATACCGCTCCTCGCCGGGGCGGAAGAAGTCGTGGAGGACCCGAAGGCGGTCCTCGCCGGAGAGGGGACGGGCCCCGGAATCCAGCCGGCCGAAGCTCTTGGCCAGGTCGCCCTCCGCCCGGCGAAAGAAGCTCCTGGCGGCCTCGATCTTCCGCTGGGGGATGGACAGGGTGATGAACTTGTCCTGGATCAGGTCATTGCCCTGGGCCATCCTGTCCAAAAGGATCTGATCGAACTCCCGCCGGTATCGGTCCAGCGCGTCTCCCCGCTCCCCCATGAGGACGGTACGGCGGAAGACCTCCGGGTCCAGCCGGCGGTTGCAGATTGTGATCTTGGAGGCGGCGTCCGTGGGCAGGGAGTTGAGCACGCCGCAGTAGGACAGAAAGATGGAGCGGCGGTCCTCGTCGGAGGCGGCCTTATAATTGATGTCCGCGAAGCGCCATGTCCTGCTGAGCTTCCGGCCCACCAGCCAGACGCCGTCCCGGTAGACCCGGCGGATGGGGATGGACCGCTGGACGCTGTGGGGGATGGAAAAGCGGTCCCGCTCCGCTTTGTTGGCGGCCAGGAGGGTCTTAATCAAAGTCATCGGCCTCCTTCCGCCCCAGGGCCCGGTAGTAGAGATCTTCGGAGCGGAACACCCGCTTCCCGGCGCAGAGAAACTCAGACTTGAGGAAGGCCCACAGGAACCGCTCCAGGGTCAGGCCGTTGTAGCTGAAGAAGCCCGCCACGGCCACGGGCGCGGCTGCGAGGATGCAGGCCCAGCTGGCCGCTTCCTGGCCGAAGGGGCCCTTCAGGCAGAGATACATCACCGCGGCGATGCCCACGGCGGCCGCGGCGCAGAGAAACTGCCGGGCGGAGAGACCGAAGAAGATGGTCTCCTTGTGCTGGCGTACTTCCTTGGGGATCTTGATCTCCAATCGCATCTTCCTTTCGGTTCAAATTTTTGAAAAATTTGACAGATTTTTGCCAAAATGAGATAATATAGGTACAAGGAAACCTTGCGTATCACAATATTTTTGAACATTTTGAAGGAGGTCGTCATCATGACACTGCCGCAGGCTATCGTACAGCTCATAGGGGTCATTTTCCTGCTCACCATCATCTGGAAACTGCTGTCCAGGACCAAACTGCTCCCGTTCACGCTCTACCTGATCGGCGTCAACAACATCTATCCCGTGTGGGTGGCGGAGCACCAGCTCGCCTATTATGGGATCATGGCGCTGTGCCTCCTGTACCCGGCGGCGTACTGGCTGCTTCGCTGCCGCCAGTACCGCCAGGAGGAGGCGGAGGCCAAGGGGGAGCTGCTGGCGATCGCTTACGCGCACCATCAGGATGAGCGCTACCAGCAAGTGCTGGAGGCGATCCGGCGGATGGACGCGGAGAAGAGCGTATCCGAATGACGCGGGATAGAGGACGGCGGGCAGCAGCCCGCCGTCCTTTTTTCCAGAGCATACGATCGGCGCGGATCTTCCTGTTGCGCGAAGGCCCGATAGGGTGTATACTGGTCTCGGATCAGCTGGTCCCCCCTCTCTGATCCACCAGACCCGAAAGGGCCCGAAAGGGGCAAGGCAGACGTGAGAAAATGTGTTAGTAGAGGGGGAATGCGTATGACCAGTATTTTGAAAGCCGTCGTGAACAAAGTCCGAAAGATCCGCCTGACAGCGATCACTCTCAAAACACCCGTCATTGATCTCACGTTTGCTCTTTCGCTGATCCCACCGCTCCCGTCAAGGGGGCGGTTTTTTACAGTCCGAACATATCCCTAACGATACGCTCCGCGCCCTTGACCATGGCGGTGAGGATGAGCATGTTGAAGATGACCTGCCCGACGTACTGATAGGCCATGGTCACAGCGGACAGGGAGGTATCCACCGCCGGGTCTCCGCTGGAGAGGAAGGCGGAATAGATCAGGCAGGCCAAGATGATGACCGCGCCCTCCATGCACACGCCCACATAAGACTTGATGAACGCCTTGCCCATGCTGGCCGTCCCCTCCCCGGCAAAGGAGGCCAGGGGGATCGGAGACAAGGCGGTATACATGTAGAGGCGGAAAAAGCGGCCATACACCGTGAGGATCAGCACGAAGGACAGCACGGTGATGAGCAGAGAACCCAGGAAAGACACCAGCCACAGAGGGATCGAGTGGAGGAACCCCACCTCCTCTATGGCCGCCACTATCTCCGCCGGCAGGGCGGCGGTCTCGCTCACCGCCCCGCCCACGCCGCCCATGACCGTCTGAACGATCCCGCCGCAGATGGAGAAGATGGCAGTCATGAGCTCCATACCGGACCCCACCGCCACCTTGGCGGCGGCGAAGCGGAGGAAGTGCCGCAGGGCGTACTCCGGCCGCTGGAGCTCCCGGAAGGAGGCGGCGGACTGGAACACGCCCATGGCGAAGAACAGGACCAGCAGGCCGTAGGCGATGCCCTGCACGGCGCTGTTGATGTTCACGATCACATCCCAGATATCTCCGCCCTTGAAGCTCCGCGGGGTCTGGGTCAGCAGCTCCCACAGCTCTCCCAGCCTCTCGTTCCAGGTCCCCAGGGCGCTCTCCAGCATCTGGACGATCCAGTTATCCCCGATCGCTCACACCCCCCGATAAACGTGTCCCGACTTGGGACACGTTTTTTGTCGCGCCCATGGCCTCATACCACGCCGATGGCGGTCAGGATCTCCTTGGCGAAGGCAATGAGCATACCGCCGAACAGGCAGAGGAAGCCCTGGCTGCGCTGGCTGGCGTCATGGCCCTGGACGCTGAGGCCCACCTGCACCACGCCCCAGCCAAGGATGATGATGCCGATGGCCCGGATGCAGGAGAAGATAAACTCGGACAGGTTGTTCACAATGGTCAGGGGGTCGTCCGCCGCCAGGGCGGGGGCGGTCAGGACACAGACGGCCAGGGC
>DVGP01000094.1 GCA_018712665.1 Candidatus Pelethomonas intestinigallinarum
TGTCCTCTATTTCCCAAGTGGGCATAGTTTACCTCTTTTGTTTCTGTCTGTGGGTACTGCCATTCTGGTCGGTACCTGTGGGGGCCGCAGCCCCCACCCCCCGGGTGTCTCGGGGGCTGCGCGCCCCCGTACCCCGCGGTTGAGATCTTGTGGGGCCTACCCGGCCCCACGCCCCGGGGTTCACTTTTGGGCGCCCAAAAGTGAACCGAAAAGCCGCCAAAACCAAGGTTTTGGAATCCTTTTCCTAATCGGTCTTTATCAGATTTGAGACATCTCTGCACCGAATTAGGTTTTTGCCATCTAATCTGTAGTCTAATTATCGACGATACTCCGCCTGCCGGCCTCTTAAAGGGATACATGTTTCTATTGGTACTTGCCGAAACATTCTTCTTGTAACGCACTGCCGGGAGTATCCGTAGGAATTCAGGACAGGTCTCTTCTTATGCGGGGGATTCCAAAGGGGGCGAGCCCCCTTTGAGTCGTCGCGGAAGAGGAAGTCACGGGGGAGAAACCCCATCGAAAGGGGTTCTCCCTCCGTGTGGTTTTTTGGTGACTTTTTGTCCACACAAAAAGTCACCCGGGGCGTGGGGCCGGGAAGGCCCCACATAACACAGAGGTACGGGGCCGAAGGCCCCGAAACGATCAGTAGGCCCGATGATTCAGTTCCCCCCAGAGCTTTCTGGACTCCTCCAGAATGTGGGCGTTCTCCGCCTCCTCGTCGATGCCCACCAGCTCCCGGTCCTTCATCAAAATTTTTCCATTGACGATGGTGGTCTGGCACTGGCGGCCGGTCATGCCGAAGAGCATGTGGCCGTCGATGTTGTCCCCGGAGAAGGGGGTGAAGGGCTTGTAGTCCATGACGATGACGTCCGCCGCCGCGCCGGGGGAGAGCTTCCCCAGGGGTACGCCGAAGTACTTCTCGCCGATGGCGGGGTTGTTCTGGAAGAGCATGGTGGTCACCTCGCCCCAGCCCACGTTGGGCAGGCAGGCGTTGTGCCGCTGGATGGCCAGAGCCACCTTAAGGCTCTCCAGCATGTCGTTGGTGTAGGCGTCGGTGCCCAGGCCCACGGTGATCCCCCGCTTCATCAGCTGGAGGACGGGGGAGCAGCCCACGGCGTTGCCCATGTTGCTCTCCGGGTTGTTGACACACATGGTGCCGGTGGCCTGGATGATCTCCATCTCGGCGGTGTTCACGTGGATGCAGTGGCCCAGGATGGTCTTGGGCCCCAGAATGCCGTGGTCCTGGAGCCGCTGGACGGGCCGGCGGCCGTAGTTCTGGAGGCTGTCGTAGACGTCGTTCATCCCCTCGGAGACGTGGATGTGGAAGCCGGTGCGGCCGTTGTTGGCCTCCACCATCTTCTCAAAGGTCCGGTCGCTGATGGTGAAGAGTGCGTGTCCGCCGAACATGGCCGCCAGCATATCGCTGGGATTTTTCTCGCAGTAGGTGATGAACTCCTCGTTCTCCCGGACGGCCTGGTCCGCCTTCTCCTGGCCGTCCCGGTCGCTGACCTCGTAGCACAGGCAGGAGCGGACGCCGAACTTTTTGGCGCTCTCGGCGATGGCGAAGAGGGAGCCGGGGATTTCGCAGAAGGAGGCGTGGTGGTCGAAGATGGTGGTGACCCCCTGCTTGATGCAGTCCATGTACAGGGCGTCGGCGCTGGCCCGGGTGCCCGCCAGGGTCAGGTGCCGGTCGATGTACCACCACTGGCCGTCCAACACCTCGTAGAAGTTGGTGGGGTTGTAGCCGTCGATGCTCAGTCCCCGGGCCAGGGCGGAGTAGATGTGGGTGTGGGCATTGACCAGGCCCGGCATGATGACGCCGCCTTTGGCGTCCACAAACTCGGCGTCGGGGTACTTCTCCCTCAGCTCCGCCGTGGTCCCCACCGCCGCGATGCGTCTGCCGTCGATGGCCACGCCGCCGTCGGGCAGATAGGGCAGGGCTCCGTCCCGGGTGATGAGCCTGCCGTTTGCCAGAATGTACATCCTGCATACCTCCTTATCTCATTGCAAAGCGATTTGAATACCATGAAAAACAAAAATGTTTCAAATCCGATCCCGGATCTGAAACACTCAAGCATAAGGCTGAGTGATAGTTGAGCCCGTGCGCGAAAGCACTTCGTTACAGCTACCACAGTATGGATTTGTACTTTTATTATACCGGAACCGGCGGGGAAATGCAATGGGAGAAGCTGGACAAATCGTTTGGCAGCCTTCCAAATTTTTTGGCCGGATTTTGTGCAATCTGCGTAAGGAAAGGTTGCGGTCGAACCCTTCGGCCGCAACCCAATTCCGCTTTGTGCCTTTCTTACTTCGTACCAAAGATCCGGTCTCCCGCGTCGCCCAGGCCGGGGACGATGTAGCCGTGCTCGTTGAGGCGGCTGTCCACCGCGCCGCAGTAGATGTCCACGTCCGGGTGCTCCTTCTGGACCCGCTCCACCCCCTCGGGGGCGGCCAGGAGGACCATGAGCTTGATGTTTTTGCAGCCGTACTCCTTCATGAAGCCGATGGCGGCCACGGCGGAGCCGCCGGTGGCCAGCATGGGGTCCACGATGAGAATATCCCGCTCCGCCACATCCTTGGGCATTTTGCAGAAATATTTCACCGGCTCCAGGGTCTCCTCGTCCCGGTAGAGGCCAATGTGGCCCACCCGAGCGGAGGGCACCATCCGCAGCACGCCGTCCACCAGTCCCAGGCCGGCCCGGAGAATGGGCACCACGGCGAACTTCTTGCCCTTGAGGGTGGGAGCGATGGTGGAGCAGATGGGGGTCTCCACCGCCTTCTCTGTCAGGGGCAGATCCCGGGTGGCCTCGTAGGTCAGGAGCATTCCAATCTCGGAGACCAGCTCCCGAAAGTCCTTGGTGGAGGTGTTCTTATCCCGCAGAATGGTCAGCTTGTGGGCCACCAGGGGGTGGTCCACGATATGCAGCTTGCCTTGGTTCATGGTCAATTCTCCCTTATTGATATGACATAAATTACCATAAGCGAAACGTAGTTTCGCGTAAAAGTTTCTTTTGGTCCTTTTCTTTTCAAAGAAAAGGACGGAATGATTCTACGTCCCCCGCTCCCGGGCCAGGCGCTCTCGCTCGGCCTGGCTGAGGCGGAGGTAGTTGGGGCGGAGGTCCTGGGGACTGACGGCTCCCTGGGGCCAGATCCGCCAGGCGGCCATGCCCACCCCCACGGCGCTCTGGAGGCGCAGGTGGGCCGGGGCCAGATCGCAGGGAATGCCAGCCGCCAGGAGGTAGTCGTGACAGAGGGCCGCGCCGTCCCCCACAACGGTCATGGGCCCCTCCAGGCCCCGCAGGTCCGCCGCGGCATCTTCCAGAGAGATGGCCCGGTCCTCCCGCAGACGGACAAGGACGCCGTTTTCACAGCGGAACACAGCGTTGTAGATCTGCTGCCGCCGGGCGTCCATGGCGCAGACCAGAATTCCGCCCAGATGGCTCAGGGGCCAGGCCATGGCCTCCAGGGTGGATACCCCCACGCAGGGCTTCTCCGCCCCCCAGGCCAGTCCCTTGGCGGCGGCGATGCCGATGCGGAGACCGGTGAAGGACCCGGGACCGGCGGCCACGGCTACAGCGTCCATGTCGGACAGGGACAGGCCGCTGTTTTCCAGCATGTCCGCCGCCATGGGCAGAAGAGTGCGGCTGTGGGTCAGACCCGTGGCCTGCCAGGCGGAGGCCAGGGGCTCGCCGTCGGAGAGAACGGCGCAGGAGGCCGCCTTGGCGGAGCTCTCCAGAGCCAGCAGCTTCATCGTCCCTCCACCCCCTCTACAAGAATTTCCCGCTCCTCCTCCGCTCCGGGACGGCGGCGGAGGGTGACATAGACCGTGTTCTCCGGCAGGGCCCCGGGGGCGATCTCACTCCACTCCACAGCGCATACGCCGTTCCGGGCCAGGTAGTCCTCCCAGCCGATGTCCCACAGCTCCTCCTCACCGCCCAGGCGGTAGAGGTCGAAGTGGAACAGGGGAGTGGGCCCCTCGTACTCGTTGACGATGGTAAACGTAGGGCTGGTGACCCTGCCGTGACAGCCCAAGCCCCGGGCCAGCCCCCGGGTGAAGGCGGTTTTTCCCGCCCCCAGGTCCCCCCGGTAGGCCACCACGTCCCCCGGCCGCAGCTTCGCGGCCAGGGCCTGGCCTGCCGCCTCCGTCTCTGTCTCGCTGTGGGAAAGATACTCCATGCCGTCTCCTTGCCTTTCTTCACCTTGATACATTGTCGAGATTATACCACATTCTGTCCATCGGGAAAAGGGAGAAGTCACAGAAAATTCACCAATTTTCCGGAGAAGCGGCGGTTTACACCGGTGGGTTTGTGTGATACACTAAGATGGAAATTTTTCCCGGAGGGAGGCGGCGGCGTGGAGGTTCTGGCCCAGATTCTGGGCGCGGTGAAATATATCGTGAAAAAAGCGGATATGGTCCTGCTGGGGATCTGCCTGACGGCCACGGCCTTCGGCATCGTCCTCATCGCCAGCGCCACCAACTACCTGGGGACGGATGTCCAGACCCGGCGGCTGGTGATCCAGGCGGCGGCCACGGTCATCGGCATCGTGGCCTACTTCATCGCCTCCAACGTGGACGTTGAGCAGTACGCGGAGAAGTGGTGGCTGTTCCTGGCTTTCAACCTGGGGTTCATTGCCCTGCTGATTGTTTTTGGTGAGGATGACGGAACCGGCAACAAGTCCTGGATCGCCATACCCGGCCTGACCAGCATCCAGCCGGCGGAGATCGTGAAGCTGACCTTCACTGTGCTCCTGGCCAAGCAGATGGCCTGGTTCCGGGACAACCGGGGGATGCGGGGGCTGGGGTCCCTGGTGTGGCCGGCGGCCCACATGGGGTTGATGGTGGTGTGGATCTTCGCCATCTCCGGCGATGCGGGCAGCGCCCTGGTGTACCTGATGATCTTCGCCGGAATGGCCTGCGCGGCGGGACTTGCCTGGTACTGGTTCGCCGCCGGTTTCACGGGCCTGGGCGTGGGGATCGCCGCCCTGATTTTGCTGGACAAGATGCCGGCCTACATGGCCAACCGTTTCCGGGTGATCTTCGACCACAGCTTCGACCCACAGGGGGTAGGCTGGCAGCAGACCCGCAGTCTCATGACCATCGGCAGCGGCGGCGTCTTTGGCCAGGGGCTCTTCCAGGGCATCCAGACCCAGTCCGCCCTATCGGAGAACCTGCCGGAGCGGCACACCGACCTGATCTTCGCCGTATGCGGGGAGGAGCTGGGGCTGGTGGGGTGCCTTATCATTATCCTGATTGAGTTCCTGGTAGTCTGGCGGTGTATCCAGACCGCCCGGATTGCCAGTACCACCATGGGCAGCCTGATCTGCGTGGGCTTCGCCTCCATGCTGATCTTCCAGACGGTGGAGAACATCGGCATGTGCCTGTTCGTCATGCCGGTCATCGGTCTGACCCTGCCCTTCTTCAGCTACGGCGGCAGCTCCATCGTCACCCTCTTCACCGCCATGGGCATCGTCTCCGGTGTCCGAAGCCGGACATTGCCGGACTGGCTGCGGAAGACGTGATAAAATCGAAATCAAATAACGTAAAACGGGAGCCATCTGGCTCCCGTTTTCGTTTTGCGTATTGCCGTGGGGGAGGGGCGGTTACCCCTGGTCGGGGTCCGTCTCCCTCTCCGCCTTTGCTGGCGGGACGCGCCGCTCTTCCACGCCGGAGGCGTGTATCCGCAGGTTTTTCTCCCTGAGACGCCGGTAGACGAACTGGCGGAACAAAGTATAGATCACCGAGGTCATAGGGATGAAGAGCAGCATCCCCGCCACCCCCATGAGGCTGCCGCCGATGGACACGGCAGCCAGCACCCAGATGGAGGGCAGCCCCACCGAGGACCCCACCACGTGGGGGTAGATCAGGTTGCCCTCCACCTGCTGCAAAATCAGGAACATGGCCACAAAGATCAGGGCCTGCATGGGGGAGACCATCAGCAGGAGGAAAGCACCCAGGCCGCAACCGATGAAGGCCCCCACAATGGGGATCAGGGCGGTGACGGCGATGGTGCAGCCCACCAGCACGGCGTAGGGCATGTTCAAAATGGACATGACGATGAAGAACATGGTGCCCAGGATCACCGCTTCGGTGCACTGGCCGGTGATGAAGGAGGAGAAGATCCGGTGGCTGAGGGAGAACACCTCCACCACCTGGTCGGCCCCTTTCCGGGGCAGAAGAGCATAGAGGGCCTTGCGGCACTGCAGCCCCAGCTTCTCCTTCTGCAGGAGGAGATAACAGGCGAAGAAAAAGGCGATGAAGGTGTCCGCCACGCCGTTGAACACATTCATGGCGGTGGAGAAAGCGGAGGAGAGGATGCTGGTGGCGCCGCTCTTGACGACGTCCACCACCTGATTGATCAGGGATTGCCAGTTGATGGACTGCCAGTTGAAGGTCAGGGAGTTCAGCCACTCCATGACCTGGGGGGTGTTGGCGAACATCTCCTCGGCCCAGTTCAGGAACCGCAGCACAGCGTTCTGAATGGTGACCCCCAGCCCCGCCACTGTCCGCACCAGCTCCGGAGCGATGACCAGCACCAGAACCAGAATCACCAGCACCACAAACAGGAACGTCAGCAGCAAGCTCACCGGCCGCAGAAACCGCCGGACCCGGCGGCTGGCAGTGGGCTTGCCCCCAGGTGTTGGGAGCAGCTTCGACTCAATGAAGCGCATAGGCACGTTCAATACAAAGGCCACGGCCCCGCCGGCCAGGAAGGGTGCCAGCAGGTCCAGCAGGAATACCGCCGCCCGGGCCGCCCCGTCGAACCACTCAAAGGCGGTAAAGGCCAGGGCCGCGAAAGCGATGAGCAGTGCCAGTTTTTTCATGGTCTTTCGGGATAACTCCATTGCAAACCTCCCTCGCCGCGCCGGGCGCGGCCGACATGTCTCTTTTGTTCTATCCTACCTCCTGTGTCCCGCCCCGTCAAGGGCAACTGTGTGAATTTTCCGAAAATAAGCCCTCCCAAAGCCGAAACACTCCCTTTCCTTCCCGGCGGGGCTGTGGTATACTGGACTGCGATATTTCATGCCATGCCGCGGCAGAGATCTCTTCGCGGCGGCGGAAAAGAGGAGCCCATGAGCAAAAATTTCCACCGGGATTACGCCGACGCCGTCGGCCGCTTCTGCCAGTGCGTGCCGCCGGAGGCGGGGGTGAGCTGCGAGGAGGTGGACACCTACTTCCGGGCCTGCGCCCTGTGCCTGTGGGCGGCCAGTGGAGGCCGGGGCGGGGACGTCATCGGCATCAACCAGATCTACACCCACCGGCAGGTCAAATTCTCCCCCCAGCAGTTTGACAAGGCTATCGGCTACTACCGTGCCAACCCCACCTACAACGTGGGCGTGCCGGAGTTTTTCCAGCGGCTGGCCGCCTGGGACGCGGCCCACGGCACCACCTACAGCCGCTCCTTTGCGGAGATTCAGAAGAATCTGCTGATGCTCTGCGCCGCCTACGACGGTACCTTCTCCTTCAGCGAGAGCCAGCGGATCGGCAGGCTCCACGACCTGCTCACCGCCGCCTGTGACAGCGCCGGGGTCCCGCCCCTGCCCGCCGGCGGAACGGGAGCCGGGCCGGAGCTGACCCTGGGCGGCAGGCCGAAGCGGGACGCCGCCGGGGAGCTCAACGACCTGATGGACGAGTTTGACCGTGTCCTCTCCCGGGACCGGTCCCGGAGCCTGTACAGCGACTTTTTCGGCGGGCAGCCCCCTGCCCGGAGCCCCCTGGACCCCCTGCCGGTGGCGGAGGGGCCCGCGCCCGCAGAGGAAAAGACGCCTCCCGCCGCCCCCGCCGCCCCGGAGGAGGCCAAGGGGGAGGAGGCCCCGCCCCGGCCCTCCCTGGAGGAGGCCATGGCGGAGCTCAACGAGCTGGTGGGCCTGGAGGTGGTGAAGAAGGACGTGGAGAGCCTGGTGAACCTGGTGAAGGTCCGGGCTCTGCGGCGTGAGCGGGGCATGAAGTGCCCGGACATGTCCTTCCACCTGGTGTTCTCCGGCAACCCCGGTACCGGCAAGACCACCGTGGCCCGGATCGTGGGGAAGATCTACGCCGCCCTGGGGCTGCTCTCCAAGGGCCACCTGGTGGAGGTGGACCGCAGCGGGCTGGTGGCGGGGTACGTGGGCCAGACCGCCATCAAGACCCAGGAGGTCATCGAAAAGTCCCTGGGGGGCGTGCTGTTCATCGACGAGGCCTACACCCTGGCCCCCGAGGGTGCGGACAAGGACTTCGGCCAGGAGGCCATCGACACCATCCTCAAGGCCATGGAGGACCACCGGGACGACTTCGCGGTCATCGTGGCGGGGTATGCAACCCTGATGCCCCGGTTCATCGACTCCAACCCGGGGCTGAAGTCCCGGTTCAACAAGTATCTCCACTTTGAGGACTACGACGGCGGGCAGCTCTACGAGATCTTCCTGGGCCGGGTCAAGCGCAGCGACTACAAGCTCTCTGAGGAGGCCGGGGAGACCGCCCGGCGGTATCTGGCCCGGCTCTATGAGACAAGGGATGACAACTTCGGCAACGCCCGAGACGTGCGGAACCTCTTCGAGCGGATCGTGGCCAACCAGGCCGACCGGGTGGCGAGCCTGGAGGTCCCCACCGACGAGGACATCCTGACCATCACTTCCGGAGATTTGAAGGGCGTGATGGACCTGCCGGAGGAGACGCCTCCCGCCGAAGCGTAGAGCGAACAGCACAGCGCCCCGCCGCCGGGTCATTTCCCGGGGCGGGGCG
>DVGP01000095.1 GCA_018712665.1 Candidatus Pelethomonas intestinigallinarum
TGTTTCACTCAGGGAGGCCAGTATCGCGGCCCAAACGGCGGGCATTGCCCCGCCCACTCCCGGACGCACCTTCCCGCCTCCGCCCGGAGGGCCGCTTGCAGCCGGCGGCGGCCCCTCTCTGTCCGTTGAGCGGCGGTACTCTTCCCGTTCATCGTGGCTTTATCTTTATTATATTACCAGCGCGCCCCACCTGTGTCAAGGCCGGGGCGGTATTTTCCCACGATTGCCCCAAAATGCTTTTACATGCGGAAAACCATATGGCGCAGGGGGAGCTCGAGGGGGCGAAGCCCGCCTCGAATCAAATCAAATGCCCCGCAAAGCCTTGCACCGCAAGGCGTGCGGCTCGCGAAGCGAGAACTTTCCCACTGTACGGCAGTGGGAAAGTAACGGCATTTGCAGACTGTCCCAAAAGTCCGGTCGGACTTTTGGGACAGTCTGGCGCGGGGCACCGCCCCGCGCCGTGAACAGTAGCCTTAAACAGTGTACACGTACTCGCCGTTCTTTTCGTTGATGCCGTAGAAGTCGGCGAAGGTCAGGCGGAAGATGTGGTCCAGCTTGCCGCTGACGTCGACGCCGTTTTTGATGAGGTGGAGGTACAGCCCGCTGTTAGAGATGTTCCCCAGGCTCAGGTAGCCGGTGAGCTTCCCGTCCTTGACGATGGCCTTCTTGTACTCCTTGGGGCTGTGGTGGATGATGACCTCCGCCCCTTCGGTCTGGTCCAGCCGCCCCACGGACAGCATGGTGACGCCGAAGAAGTTGCTGGTGTTCTTGAAGGGGTAGGGCTTCTCGTAGGCCTCGTCGATGCCCGCCATGTTCCGGGCGGCCACCTTGCCCTGCTCCATGGCGTCGGGCCACACGCCGGACAGCCCGGTGCAGTCCCCGGCGGCGTAGACGTCCGGGGCGGAGGTCCGCAGGTGGTCGTCCACGGTGATGGCGCGGTCCGCGGCGATGCCGCTGGCCTGGGCCAGCTCGATCCTGGGCCGGACCCCGGCGGCCATGACGATGAAGTCGCAGGGGATGTGCTCCCCGGTGGACATGATGACCTCGGTGATGTTTCCCGCCTCGTCCACCACGGCGTCGGCGGCGCCGGCGCCCAGGAGGAAGCGGCAGCCCTGGTCCTCAAACACCTTCTGGTACACCCCGGCGGCGTAGTCGTCGGTCTGCAGGGGCATGACCCGGTCGGCCATCTCCGCGATGGTCACCTCCGCCCCCCGGTGGCACAGGGCCGAGGCGGCGTCCAGACCCACCAGACCGGAGCCCACGATAAACACCCGCTTGCCCCGGGCCAGGGCCCCGTCGATCTTCAGCGCGTCGCTGAGATCCCGGAAGCCGAAGACGTTGGGGGCCTCCCGGAAGTGGGGGATGGGGGGGATGAAGAACCCCGCGCCGGTGGCGATGAGGAGCTTGTCGTAGGGGGCGGAGAAGCCCTCGCCGAACCAGACGGTCTTTTCCGCCGTGTCGATCCGGTCCACCCGCTCGCAGGGGATGTGGACGATGTCGTTCTTGTCAAAGAAGTCCTGCCTGACAAAGCTGATGCCGGGGATGTCCCGCTCCCCGCCCAGGAACTTGTGGAGCATGCAGCGGGAGTGGACGTGCTGGTCGATGGAGATGACGGTGATCACCGCCTGGGGCTTGAAGTCCCGCAGCACCTGGGCGGCGGAGATGCCGGCGGCGCCGGCGCCGATAATGACGTAACGCTCCATTTCCCTTACACCTCCCTCACTTCGATGGCCTTCTTGGGGCAGGCCCGCACGCAGGCGGGGCCCTCCTCCAGGTGGACGCAGAAGTCGCACTTGATCATCCGCTTCCGGTCCGGGGAGATGGCGGGCACCCCGTAGCGGCAGCTCATGACGCACATGTAGCATGCCGCGCACTTGTCCTCGTCATACTCCACCAGGCCGTTTTCCATATTTTTGTACAGCGCGCCGGACATGCAGGCCCCGGCGCAGTCGGGGACGTCGCAGTGGCGGCAGAAGATGGGCTTGTAGCCCCCCAGGCCGTCGGCGATGATGCGGTTGCGGGAGACGTTCTCCGGGTCCGTCAGGTCCAGGGTGTACACCCCCTGGCCGCCGTCCCGGCGGTGGGCCTCCATGCAGGCCACGGAGCAGTTCTTGCACCCGTCGCACTTGGCGGGGTCGATAAAGATCCGTTTCATCCCGCCACCTCCTTACAGGCCCAGGGCCCGGCGCTTCTCCAGGATGATGGCCTCCAGCTTGTCCGCGGCGGAGACGCCGTCAGGGTCCACGATGACCTGCCCGCCGGTGAGATTTACCATGTCCTCGGTGAGAATTTTGCTCACCAGCTTGCTGCCGGTCATGAAGGGGGGCACGCCCAGGTGCAGGGGCAGGCCCAGGCTCAGGGCGAAGGCGCCGTCGGCCACCGCCTGCTCCTCCAGCCACTGGGCGGCGGAGAGGACCAGGGGCAGCTGGGGCAGATCCACGCCCAGCTCCCCGGCGATCTCGGTGGCCACCATCTCCAGCCGGCCGATGGCCAGGCAGGGGCCGAAGTTCAGCACCGGCGGAATGCCCAGCTCCTTGCACACAGCCTTCAGGTTGGGGCCCGCCAGCTCCGCGGCCTCGGGGGTCATGAGCCCCACGTTCTCCAGGCCTCCGGAGGAGCACCCGGCGGTGAGGACCAGGATGTCCCGGGCGATGAGCTCCTTCGTCAGGGCCACCGTCAGGGTGTCGTGGCCGTAGGCCACGCTGGAGCAGCCCACCACCCCGGCCAGGCCCTTGATCTTCCCGGCGGCGATGAGGTCAATGAGGGGCTTCCAACTGCCGCCCAAAAAGTCCTTCAGGCTCCCCTCGCTGACGCCGGTGAGGGTGTTCTTGTTGCCGTGGTCGGGGAAGAGGTTCATGGGCACGGTGCCCCGGCGGGCGGTGTAGGCGGCGATGATCTCGTCGATGATCCGCTCGCCGTCGGCCTCCCGGGTGTCGTAGTTGTAGGGGATGTACTCGGCGTTGGCCTTCTTGGCCACCACGTCCAGGCAGATCTGCTTGATCTTCAGCTCCTCGCAGATGGGCTCAATGCCCGGCAGGGTGCAGTTGAACTCGGAGAGCACCGCGTCGATGGCGCCGGAGGAGAGGACCGCCTCGGAGATGTAGTTGTTGCCGGCGTGGCCGTCGAAGATCTCCGTGTAGTGGGCGCCCCGGAGCTGGAGGTCCTGGCCCACGCAGGTGCAGCCCACCAGCTTGAAGCCCTTGGCCCCGGCGGCTTGCGCCTTGGCCACCACGTCCTCGTCGGTGAGCCGGTCCTGGATGTAGGTGAACAGGGAGTGCTGGTGGCCGGTGATGAGGATGTTGATGTAGTCCGGGTCGATGACGTTCATGCCCACCGGGGCGGGACGGATCACCGGGTCTCCCAGGACCACGTCGTTGAGGAGGTTGGTGAGCATCAGGCCGTACACGCCGGTGGAGATGCCCAGGCGCAGGCAGGAGAGCATCATCTCCACCGGGTCGGAGGACAGGTTGGTGGAGGTCTTGACGATGTTCAAAAATACCTCGCCCTTGGCGCCGCCGGGCATGATCCCCAGCTTCTTCCACTGCTCCACCCGGGGGCCGTAGGCCAGCTTCTCCACCAGCTCCATGGGCTCATACTCCGGCCGGTACAGGTCACTGAGCACCAGCTCCGCCACCTTCACGGCCTTGTCCCACTTGTCCGTTCCGGTGACCCCCAGCTTTTCCGCCAGGTGGTCCAGGGCTTTCTCACTGCGGATCTTCCCGTGGTGGAGGCCGGTGTCCCGGAGCTGCCGGGCGGTGTTCTCCACGATGTGGATGTAGCAGCCGGAGCCGGCGGCCACCATCCGCAGGAAGTTCCGGGCCACGATGGTGTCGGCGTTGGCCCCGCAGATGCCCCGGGGGGCGTCGGGGGTGACGCGGCAGGGGCCGTTGGCGCACAGGCGGCAGCATACCCCCTGCAGGCCGAAGCCGCACTTGGTGGCCTGGGTGGCCACCCGGTGGTGGGAGGTCTCCCGGGGCAGGCGGCGGATGTACTCCTCCATGGGCTTGTCCGCGCTGGGACAGGTGTTGCGGTCGTAGCAGCTCTCACAGCCAGTCATAGACATTGCTCCTCCTTTTGTCGGTGTTTGACAGAGTGTTTCTTGTTCCCAGATTGTTGAATGGTCCCCAAAACCATGAGTGTTAAAATATCTACAATGTCAGTATAGCAGAAGGCGGCCCTCCGGGCTATTGCAGATGCAACAGCTCAGGCGCGGCGCCTTATGAAATCAGGCGGCAGCGGCGAGGGAAGGGCCGCTGCCGCCTGGGCACGCTTGGAGATCAGGACGCCTCCGCTACGGCGGACAGGAAGTATACCCCGTCCGGCGCCCGGTACAGGCCGGTGAGGCCATCCCGGAGCTGGTAGCTGCCCCCCAGGTAGTACAGGGGGATCACCGGGGCGTCGTTGAGCAGGATCGCCTCCCCGTCGTGGAGGTAGGCGTCCCGGGCGTCGGGGGAGACCGCGGCCCGGGCGGAGTCCAGCAGGATGTCGAAGGCGTCGCTGCTGTAGCCGGACAGATTGTTCTCGTGGCCGGTGTACCACTGGGCGAGGAGGGCCTCCGCGTCGCTGTATTGGGCGGTGAGGAGCTGTCCGGCCATCTGGAAGGCGGGGACGGCGCTCCCGGCCTCCTCGCCGCCGGCCGCTTCCTTGCCCTCCGCCGGCTGGGCGGGGGAGAGGGCGGCGTCATACTCCTCCTGGCTCACGCCCCGGACGGTCACCGTCACCCCCAGCTGCTCCTGCCACATGGACTGGAGGGCCTGGGCCACGGCCCGGCCGGCGTCGGACTCCACGTAGAGGTACTCCACCACCGGGAAGCTGCCGCCGCCGGCGTAGCCCGCCTGGGCCATGAGGGCCTGGGCCTGGCGGCAATTCTCCTCATAGCTGCCGCTCTCCGGCAGGGTCACCAGCTCCTGGCTGTGGATGCGGAAATCCCACTGGGGCTCCGGGGTCTCCTGGACGGGGGCGGCGTTGGGGTCCGGCACGGCGGGTTCCTCCTCCGCCGCTTCCTCGTGCTGGCCGTAGTCGGTAACGCCGTAGGGGATCAGGCCCACGGCGGCCCGGGCGGTCAGATCCCCCAGGGCGTCCACCAGAGCCTGGGTGTCCACCGCCAGGCGGAAGGCCTGGCGGACGTTGACGTCGTCAAAGGGGGGCTGCTGGGTGTTGAGGACCACGGCGTAGGTGGCGGTGACCGCCTCCGGCAGCCATGTCCCCGTGCTCTCCAATTCCTGGAGAACGGATGCCGGCAGATCCTGGATCAGATCCAGCTCCCCGGCCAGATAGGCCTCGTAGTCGCTCTCGCTGTCCCCGACGGTGACGAACCGCAGCACGTCGGGACCCACGGCGGCGCTGTCGTAGTAGGTCTCGCTGCGGGTGAGCTCCACCTCCCGGCTGGAGAGGGAGGTGGCCGTATAGGCCCCGTTGGTGACGGAGCCGTCGGCCAGGGACCCGCCGCTGATCAGGTCCTCACGGACCGGCATGGTGTAGGCCCCGGCGCACAGCTCCTCCAGGAAATAGGCGGGGCTGCCGTTCAGGGTCACCACAAAGGTGCCGTCGTCAGGGGCGGACACCGCCAGCAGGGAGGGGTCCCCTGTCTCCTGGACCTGATCGTAGCCGCTGACAACAGACAGCAGCTCCCGGTGGGGCAGATCGTTGGCCGGGTCCGCCAGCCGCCGCCAGGCGGCGGCAAAGTCCTGGGCGGTGACCGCCTCCCCGTCGGACCACTGGATGCCCTGGCGGAGGGTGAAGGTGTAGGTGGCGTTGCCGGCGTAGTCGGTCTCCACCTCATAGCTCAGCGCCTGGCCGGGGGAGAGGACAGCGTGGCCGTCCCCGCCGTCAGTCCAGCGCATCAGGTTTTCGTATAGGTGGAAGAGGATGGTCTCGCCGCCCTGGGCGGTGCTCGCCCCGGGGTCCAGGGTATCCTGGGCCTGGGAGACGGCGGCGGTGACGGTGAAGAGGTCGCCCTCCCCGTCCTCATCCTGGCTTCCGGCGTTCTGGTCCTGGCCGCAGGCGGTCAGAACCATGGCCAGGGCCAGCAGCAGGGCCAGGAGGGGGTGGTGCTTTTTCTGCATGGGTACGTACTCCTTTTGGTTTTCCGTCCGCCCTCAGCCGTTGTCGGCGACCAGGCGGCCGGACTCGTCAAACTTGACGGCCTTGATGTCGTTGCGGGTGTGCTTGGCGATGTTCTCCAGGCGCACCAGACCCGGGTAGTCGGACACGAAGGTGTAGGCCACCCCGTGGCGCTTGGCCCGGCCGGTGCGGCCGATGCGGTGGACGTAGTACTCGTTCTCGTCGGGCACGTCGTAGTTGAACACCGCGTCCACGTCGTCCACGTCGATGCCCCGGGCGGCCACGTCGGTGGCCACGAAGACACGCAGCTCCCCCCGGCGGAACTTGGCCATGACCTTCTCCCGCTTCTCCTGGGGGATGTCCCCGTGGATGCACTGGGCGTCCACTCCCCGCATCTGCAGGAGCTTGGCCACCCGCTCGGTGTTGCCCTTGGTGTTGCAGAAGACCATGGCCCGGTCGTACTGCTCCTGGTCCAGGATCTTCTGCAGCGCGTCCACCTTCTGGTTCATAGGCACCTCCAGCTTGTACTGGAGGATGTCAGGCTTGTTCTCCTCGTCGGGCCGGACGGTGATCTCCACCGGGTCCCGCTGGTAGACCCAGGCGATGTCCATGACCTCCCGGCTGATGGTGGCGGAGAAGAGCCCCAGGTTCTTCCGGTTTTTCATGTGGTCCAGGAGCCGGGTCACCTCGTGGATGAAGCCCATGTCCAGCATCCGGTCCGCCTCGTCAAGGATAACGGTCTGGGCGGTGTCGATGCGGACGGTCCTCCGCTTCATGTGGTCTCCCAGGCGGCCGGGGGTGGCCACCACGATCTGGGGCCGCTTCTTCAGTGTGTCGATCTGTTTGCCGATGGGCTGGCCACCGTAGAGGCAGACCAGACGGATGCCGGGCTTGAACTGGGCCAGGTCCCGCATCTCCCCGGTGATCTGCATGGCCAGCTCCCGGGTGGGGGCCAGGATCACCGCCTGGACCGCCTCGCTCTCCGGGTCGATGTGCTCAATGATGGGGAT
>DVGP01000014.1 GCA_018712665.1 Candidatus Pelethomonas intestinigallinarum
TCACCGCCCCGCCAGGGACAGCTCCAGGATCTCCTGGCACAGCGCCTCGTAGTTCAGACCCGCGGCGGCGGCCTCCTTGGGCAGGAGGCTGGCGGGGGTCATCCCCGGCAGGGTGTTGATCTCCAGGCACCAGGCCCGGCCGTCCGCATCCAGAATGAAGTCCGCCCGGGAGTAGGCCCGCAGGCCAAGGGCCCGGTGGAGCCGCAGGGTCGTCTCCCCCATCTCCCGCCACTGGCGGTCTGTGATGGGGGCGGGGCACACCTCTTCGCTGCCGCCGTCCTGGTACTTGGAGGCGTAGTCAAAGTAGCCCCCCATTCGGGGAATGATCTCCACCGCCGGCAGGTACCGGTCCCCCAGGACCCCTATCGCGATATCTCTTCCGGTGATCTTCCGCTCCACGATGACGTGGCCGCCGTAGCCCAGGTTTTCCTCCAGGGCGGCGGCCAGCTCCTCCCGGGTCTCCGGCAGGCTCACCCCCAGGGAGGACCCGCCGTCAATGACCTTTACCGCGCTGGGAACCGGCAGCTCCCGGGCCAGCCGGGGGATGTCCTCCCGGCTGTATATCAGCTCCCGCCAGGGGGGCGTCAGGATGCCGCAGCGCTCCATGATCTGCTTGGTCACGGCCTTGTTCATGGCCATGCCGGAGGCCAGGTAGCCCGCCCCGGTGTAGGGGATGCCCAGAAGGTCGAAGGCCGCCTGGACCCGCCCGTCCTCGCCGCAGGTCCCATGGAGCCCAAGGAACACGATGTCCGCCATGGCGCAGGCCTGGAGGACTCCAGGGCCAAAGAGGTTGGTCGACTGGTCCCGGCGGCTCCGCCGGACCTGCTCCAGGTCCGGCGCCTCGGTGTGGATGACCGCCTCGCCGCACAGCCCGCCGGGGGCGTCGAAGAGGTCCGCCAGGTCCCCCTCGTAGTCCTCCAGCCCCAGAAACATATCCACCAGCACCGCCTTGTGGCCCAGGTTCCGCAGGGCCCGGCAGATGCTGGTGCCGGATACCAGGGATACGTGCCGCTCGGGGGACAGGCCCCCCGCCAATACGATGATATTCAAATAAGGTACCGCTCCCTTGCTCTGATCTGGTCGATCTTGTTACAGCAATACAAAATATAGTATAGCATGGGGGCGGTGGAAATACAACCGCGGGGGGAAAAAACCTGGCAGACGCCGGTTTTCGTCAAAGAATGCCCAGACGGAGCTTCATCGTCAGGACCCGCAGAACCGCCGCGTCGATCTGCTCCCCCGTGATCTCCCCGCTCTCCACCGCCGCCAGCACGGCGGGCACCTGGGTCTGAAAGTCCGTGCAGCAGAGCAGGTCGTTTCCGGCCTGTACCGCCAGGACCGCCGCCTCGTCGTCGCCGGCGAAGTCCCGCACCCCGTCCATCACCAGATCGTCGGTGACGATGACCCCGGTAAAGCCCAGGTCCTCCCGGAGGACCCGGTGGACCTCCGGGGAGAGGGAGGCGGGGGAAGCTTCATCCATGGCGGAGACGATGTTGTGGGACACCAGGACCATGTCCGCTCCGGCGGCGATCCCCGCCTGGAAGGGGAGGAAGTCGGAGGTCAGGAAGGTGTCGTAGGGGCGGTCGTCATAGGCCACGCCGGTGTGGGTGTCGGTGTTGTTCCCGTAGCCTGGGAAGTGCTTGAGCACGCTGCCCATGCCCTCCTCCGCCATGGTCTCCACCACCGCCGCGACGTACTGGGAGGTCTCCTGGGCGTCCCGGCCCAGAGTCCGGTCATAGATGAAGTCCGCCGGGTCCTGGGAGACGTCGCACACCGGGGCGAAATTGATGTTGATGCCCAGACTTTCCAGGAGCCGGCATTTCTCCTGGGCGTCGCTGCGCACCAGCTCCAGTCCCCCCTCGCTGTACAGGGACTGGGGGGAGCGGAAGGGGGAGGAGCGCAGGTTGGGATTGCTGCTCACCCGGTTGACGGTGCCGCCCTCCTCGTCCACGGCGATCAACAGGGGAATCTCGGCGGCGCCCTGGTAGCTCTGGATGTCTGCGGTCACCTGTTCCGCCGTCTTGTCCTTGAAGTCCCGGCCGAAGAGGATGTACCCCCCCAGATGGTAGTCCGCCGCCAGCTGGGCGGCGTCGGTCTCCGGGCACCGGGCGATGAACATCTGCCCCACCTTCTCCTCCAGGGTCATGCCGTCCAGGAGCTCCTGGGCCCTGGCGGCGATGGGGTCGGGCTCTTCCGCCTGCTCTCCGGCGGCGTCGGACCCCTCAGGTTCCTCCGCGGCTCCAGCGGCTTCTCCGGAGGTCCCGGCCTCCTGAGAGGCGTCCGGAGCTTCCTCGTCAGACGTGGATGCCTGTCCGCCGGGCGGAAGCTCGCCTGTGGCGGCACGCCAGACCTGGAGGGCCCCGGCGCACAGGGCGATGAGGAGGACCGCCCCCAACACGGTTTTCCAGGGAAAGCGGCGTTTTTGTTTCACAGTCATGATATGTCGGCCTCCCGCGGCGGCGGAGCCCATCGCCCCGCCGGTTTTCTTTGGATGAGTGCAGTATAGCAAACCGGCGAAAAATAGGCAAGAGAGGGAAATATTTTTGCGTTTCCCCCTTGTGTTTTTTCTCAGCCGTGATATGCTAATCCCGACCTGTGCCGCACATCGGACGGCACAACGGTGCCGGCGGCGCGGAGCAGACCGCCGCCCGCCGCGCCGGAGAACGACGCGACAGGAGGACGAGTAACATGAGGATCGCGGTAACTTACGAAAACGGTCAGATCTATCAGCATTTCGGTCACACGGAGCAGTTCAAGGTCTACGACGTGGAGGACGGGAAGGTGGTCAGCAGCGCGGTGGTGCCCACCAATGGCTCCGGCCACGGGGCTCTGGCGGACCTTCTGGCCCAGATGAACGTCAACGCCCTGATCTGCGGCGGCATTGGCGGCGGGGCCCGGACCGCTCTGGCGGAGGCCGGGGTGATCCTCTACGGCGGCTGCGCCGGAGACGCGGATCAGGCGGTGGAGGACCTGATCGCCGGCAGGCTGACCTATGATCCCAACGTGGTGTGCAGCCATCACCACGACCACGGCGAGGGTCACGACTGCGGCAGCCACGGCTGCGGCCACGGCGGCGAGGGCCATGACTGCCGCCACGGAAACTGCGGCGGAGCCCAGTGACCGGGGACACCGATCAGGACAAGGATAGGAAGGACAGGAGGCGTCACTATGAGCCACACCATCAAGACAGTCTACGTTGTACACCATTCCCACACCGACATCGGCTACACCGACCTGCAGGAGCGGGTGGTCCAGGGCCAGGTCAACTACATCCGCTCCGCCCTGCGGATTTTGGATCAGCCTGAGAATGAGAATTTCCGCTGGAACTGCGAGACCTGGTTCTGCGTGGAGGAGTTTTTGAAAACCGCCTCTCCCCAGGAGACGGAGGCCTTTTTCGCCCGGATGCGGGAGGGAAAGATCGGTTTTTCCGCCAACTACCTCAACTTCTGCGACCTGCTGGACACCGACGTCCTCTCCCGGCGGCTGGACGAGGTCCGCGCCCTGCTGGACAGCCACGGCGTCCCCATGAAGACCTCCATGTTCGCCGACGTCAACGGCATCTCCATGGGCCACCGGGACGCGCTGATCGACCACGGCGTGGAGTTTCTGTACACCAACATCCACTGCCACCACGGCATGTATCCCATGTACCAGAACCAGACCGCCTACTGGTGGGAGAACGCCGCCGGGAAGCGGCTGCTGGTGTGGAACGGCGAGCACTACAACCTGGGCAACGTCCTGGGTCTGAAGCCCAACCGGGGCAGCAATTTCATGACCCAGAACTTCTTCGGCGACGGCCCCAGGGCCTCTGACGCGGTGGAGGTCCTCCACCAGAATCTGGAGGACTACCTGACGCTGTGCGAGGAAAACGGCTACCCCTACGACTTCATGATCACCAGCGTCTCGGGGGTGTTCAGCGACAACGCCCCGCCGGAGCCGGAGATCCTCCGTGTCATCGAAGAGCACGCCCGCCGCTACCCGGAAGGCACCCGGATCCGCATGGTCTCCCTCCAGGAGCTGTACCAGGCCATCGCCCCCAAGCTGCGGGACATCCCGGTCTGCCACGGCGACCTGACCGACTGGTGGGCCAACGGCGCCGGCTCCACCCCCTACGCGGTGAAGCACTACCGGGCGGCGCAGCACAGCTACGCCCTGGCCCGGCGGCTGGACCCCCAGGCGGCGGAAAAGCACCCGGGCCTCTGCCGGGAGGCCGAGGACAACCTGCTGGTGTACGCCGAGCACACCTGGGGCCACTCCTCCACCATCACCGACCCCTACGACACCATGGTGCTGGATCTGGATATCCGGAAAAACAGCTACGCCTCCAAGGCCCATGAGGCGGCGGCCAAGCTCCTGGGCCACATCGCCGAGGAGAAGGGCGACATCCTGCGCTACTACGACACCAACGGCACCCTGAAGGTCTGCGCCCCCAACGGGGCCGACGGCCTCCAGCCGGTGGAGTTCTATGTGGAGAGCCCCCATATGGCCCGGACCCAGATCACCCGGGCGGACGGCACGGTGCTGCCCTGCCAGGTTTCCCCCCACCCCCGGGGACGGCGGGTGACCTTCCTGGACGACTTTACCGGTGAGAAGGAGCGGACCTACGCCTTTGCCGAGCTGCCGCCCCTGCCGGAGACCCTCAACAGCCGGAAGTGCTACGTGGGGGCCGAGCGGATCCGGGACATCGTCAACGACTACGACCCCGTCACCTACCGCCTGCCCTACGGCTTTGAGAACCGCTGGTTCCGGCTGGACTGCCGGCAGGGGGATGGGGTCACCGCCCTGATCGACAAGCGGACCGGCAGGGATCTGCTGGGCGGCGGCGCGGCACCCTTCTTCACCCCGCTGTACGAAGTCACCCACGTGCGCCCCGGCGTGACCAACACCTACGAGGAGCGCCGTCTGCTGGGCCGCAACATCCGGGGCCAGCACGCCGTCCTGTCTGTGGGCAGGCTGGAGGAGGTCCGCTGCGTGGAGCGGGGGGAGATCTTTACAGAGCTGCGGCTGTGCTTCTCCCTGCCCGGCACGGTGCGGGCGGATGTGCTGGTGAAGTTCTACGAGGACATCCCCCGGATCGACTTTACATTGCAGCTGGGCAAGACCCTCTCCGACGACATCGAGAGCGTCTTTCTGCCCCTGACCCTGGACCTCGGCGGTGAGCGGATGGTGTACCTGAAAAAGGGCGGCGAGGCGTACCGCCCCGGCGTGGACCAGATCCCCGGCACCTGCATGGAGTACGCCATGTCCGACGACGGCGTTGCGATCCTGGGGGAGGCGGGCAGCGCCCTGATCGCCTCCCGGGACGTGCCTCTCTACTACTTCGGCGAGATGCGCCACCACCCCATCCGCCTGTGCGACGGCAAGGCGGAGGACAACCGCCGCCCGGTGTACTCCTGGGTGATGAACAACACCTGGGAGACCAACTTCAAGATGGATCTGTCCGGCTTCGGTGAGTACCGCTACACCCTGTGGCTCAGCGGTGAGACGGACCCCGAAAAGGCCATGGACGAGTTGCGGGAGCGGAGCTTCGCTCCCTGGCCTATCATCATTGGATGATATGTGGGGGTTCCACCCCCACACCCCGACCTACTTTTTCCTCGTGGAAAAAGTAGGCAAAAACACGCACGGGGGAGAAACCCTTTCGATGGGGTTTCTCCCCCGTGACCCCCTCATCCGCGACGACACAAAGGGGGGCGCAAGCCCCCCTTTGGAAACCCCCGCATATCCTCCAGTCTCTCTGTTCGACGGCGGAAGCGCCTCTCAGGGATTGCCCGCCGGGAGTCCGGCGTTCAAGCGTTTTCGCCAACGGCGAAAACCTTGGCGCAAGGGCGGATTCATTCCGCCCGCGCAAATGAAATCTTGAGGGGTCCCCGGGCAGTCCATAGGACTGTC
>DVGP01000015.1 GCA_018712665.1 Candidatus Pelethomonas intestinigallinarum
ACTTTTTGCTCGTGCAAAAAGTAACCAAAAACACGTTTAAGGGGGAGGGTGTTTCGACTCCCCCTCCCCCTTAAAAATCCCCCACCCACAACGACACAAAGGGGGCTCGCCCCCTTTGGAATCCCCCCAGCCAGTCCTGCGGACTGTCCGGGGACCCCTATTGATTTTACTTGCGCGGCGGAAATGAATTCCGCCTTGCGCCAAGGTTTTCGCCTTTGGCGAAAACGCTTGTACGCCGGACTCCCGGCGAGGACCCTAACGAAACATCCATCTCTTTAACAGGGCCGGAGGCCGAAGCATCGTCAATAGACCTGCTGAAGATCAGATAACAAAACGTAATTCAGCGGCATAAATTATCCCCGTTGTAATAGCCGATTAGGCAAAAATACGGGGACCGGGGTGTCCCCGGCGTCTTTTTGGGTACTTTTTCCACGTGGAAAAAGTACCTCGCCCCGGGGGGCGAAACTCCCCCTAAATGTAACGAACAGAAACATCTAGCTCCCGCCGCCCGCAGGGCGGCGAGGCATGAGGAGGCGCCTCTATGAACCACACCGCGGAGCTGATCGCCGTCGGCACCGAGCTCTTGCTGGGCAACATCGCCAACCTGGACGCCCAGATCATCTCCCAGGGCCTCAGCGCCCTGGGGATCACCGTCCACTACCACACGGTGGTGGGGGACAACCCCCAGCGCCTGGCGGACGCCCTGGACGTCGCCCGGAAACGGGCGGACATCATCATCACCACCGGGGGCCTGGGCCCCACCTACGACGACCTGACCAAGCAGACCATCTGCCAGGCCTTCGGCCGGGAACTCCAGTTCCACCCGGACATCCTGGAGACCATCCGGGCCTACTTCGCCCGGACGGGCCGGACCATGCCGGAGAACAACCGCCAGCAGGCCATGCTGCCGGTGGGCTGCACCATCTTCGACAACCCGGTGGGCACCGCCCCGGGCTGCGCCTTCTGTGAGGACGGGGTCCACGTCCTCATGCTGCCGGGCCCGCCCCGGGAGTGCCGGTACATGTTTGAGCACAAGGCCGTGCCCTATCTCGCCTTCCTCACCGACGGGGTCATCGTCAGCCACGAGATCCGGATCTTCGGCATGGGGGAGAGCCATGTGGAGGCCCGGCTCCGGGAGGCCATGACCACCCTTACCAACCCCACCCTGGCCCCCTACGCCAAGGAGAACGAGTGCATGGTCCGGGCCACCGCCAAGGCCCCGGACCGGGCGGCGGCGGAGGAGATGCTCCGCCCCCTGGTGGAGCAGGTGCGGGAGACCCTGGGGGACGTGGTCTACGGCGTGGACGTGGGGAGTCTGGAGGAGGTGGTCTCCGGCCTCCTGCGGGAGCGGGGCCTGACCCTCTCCGCCGCCGAGAGCTGCACCGGCGGCCTCATCGCCAAGCGCCTTACCGACCTGCCCGGGGCCTCCCAGGTCTTCCGGGGCGGGGTGGTCAGCTACACCAACGAGGTGAAGACCGCCGCCCTGGGGGTGCCGGAGGACCTGCTGGCGGAGCGCGGGGCGGTGTCGGAGCCAGTGGCCCTGGCCATGGCGGCGGGGTGCCGCCGCCTCTGCGGCAGCGACCTGGCGGTGTCCGTCACGGGCCTGGCCGGCCCGGAGGGGGACGACCGGGGCAACGCCGTGGGCACGGTGTTCGTGGCCCTGGACTGGGGGGACGGCGCCCTGTGCCGGAGGCTGGACCTGGGCCCCGGCCGGGGCCGGGAGCACATCCGCAACGCCGCCGCCCAGCACGTCTTCGACCTGCTCCGCCGCCGCCTGCTGGGCCTGCCGGTGTAGGCGCCCCTGAAAAATCGAGAGGAATAGGAGAGCTTCTATGCTGTACCATGTATCGGAAAAGCCCGGGCTGAAGGTCCTGCGGCCCCATGCCTCCTCTCACGGGCGGGCCTACGTCTACGCTGTGGACGACCTTGTCACGGGGCTTCTCTTCGGGGCCGGGCACGACGACTTCGACCTGTACCTCTCCAATGACGCGGCGGGCGTCCCCACGGTCCGGGAGTGCTGGCCCGGCGCGTTCCAGAAGGTCTACCAGGGAAAACGCTGCTCCGTCTACGAGGTGGACGAAGCGGGCTTCCAGCGGGGCGTGACCTCCTGGGACCCGGAGCTGGTCCATGAGGGGGAGGTGGCGGTGGAGCGGGAGACCGTTGTGGACGACCTGTACCGGCGGCTGCTGGAGGAGGAGAAACGGGGGACTTTGACCATCTTACGGTATGAGCATACCGACGAGTACCGCCGGGTCATTGCCGGCCACGTGGTGGACCGGCTCATCCGGTTTGATGTTGATCTGGACACCTGCATGGAGACGGACAGCCGGTTCGCCGCCCACTTCCGCGGCCTCGTCCAGGGCCTGCGGGACCTGATGGACGGGCGTCTGCTGCCGTAGGGGAAAGCTCGAAGGAAAAGCGCCCGGGATGGGTAGGAAGCTTTGTCTCACAAGGCTAACGGAGGCGGGGATAACCCGCCTCCGTTTCCTTTTGGAATTTACCCCCATTTTACGTTCCGGCGGTTGAGGATTTTACGCGCCCTCCCGTAGAATAGGGCCGTACCGTTTCGGTCAAAGTAAAAAAGTCAAAGAAACCATCTGGAGGGAACAACGCATGAAAAAGATCCTGTCCCTGCTGCTGGCGCTGACCATGCTTGCCGCCGCTCTGGCCGGCTGCAGCGCCGCCGCGGCCAACGAAGGCAGCAGCAACAGCACCGCCGCGCCGGCAGCCGCCGCTGCGAGCACCACCGGCACCGCGGTCACCGCTCCCAAGTACGTCTTTCTGTTCATCGGCGACGGCATGAGCTATCCCCAGATCCAGTCCACCGCCGACTACCTGGGCGCCCTCACCGACGAGGACTACTGGCAGGCCCAGCCCAGCCTGGACGACAACCAGGGCGCCATCCTGGACGGCCCCAGCTACCTCAACTTCATGAACTTTGAGGCCGCCGGCTCCGCCGTCACCTACGACTCCAACTCCTTCGCCCCGGACTCCGCCTCCACCGCCACCTCCATCGCCACCGGCTACAAGACCTACTCCGGGTCCATCAACGTGGACGAGACCGGCACGGTGAAGTACGAGACCATCGCCGAGAAGCTCCACGAGCAGAAGGGCTACTCCGTGGGCGTCATCACCTCCGTGAACCTCAACCACGCCACCCCCGCCGCCTTATACGCCCACCAGGCCAGCCGCTCCAGCTACTACGAGATCGGCCTGGAGATGATCGCCTCCGACTTCGAGTACTTCGCCGGCGGCGGCCTCCTCTCCCCCACCGGCAGCGAGGGCGACCAGGAGGACCTGTACGCGCTGGCCGCCGAGGCCGGCTACACCGTGACCCGCACCCAGGCTGACGCCGAGAAGGTGGGCGCCGACACCGAGAAGGCCATCCTCATCGACGAGGACCTGGCCGACAGCGACGCCATGGCCTATGAGATCGACCGCACCGAGGACATGTGGTCCCTGGCCGACTACGTGTCCAAGGGCATCGAGGTCCTGAGCGACGACGAGGACGGCTTCTTCATGATGTGCGAGGGCGGCAAGATCGACTGGGCCTGCCACGCCAACGACGCCGGCTCCACCATCCACGACACCGTGGCCCTGGCCGACGCCGTCCAGGTGGCCATCGACTTCGCCGCGGAGCACCCCGAGGAGACCCTGATCCTGGTCACCGGCGACCACGAGACCGGCGGCCTGACCATCGGCTTTGCCGGCACCGACTACGACACCTACCTGGATCTGCTGGAGAGCCAGAAGATC
>DVGP01000096.1 GCA_018712665.1 Candidatus Pelethomonas intestinigallinarum
ATAGGTCTAACTCCTTACTAGGACTAAATCCTAAAAAGAATATAGCACAGCCCATCGCCGCTGTCAACCCCTTTTTCCAAAAAACGGAAATTATTTTTGCCGCGCTCCACCAGGGAAACCGCCTTGCCAAATCAAGGGGACCGTGATACACTGATACCGCGTCGGGCCTTGATGGAAAACTGTTACCATGCCCAAGGCCTAAAAGCTAAAAATCATGAGCGAAGCGTGAGCTTCGCGAACAAAAGTTTTTGCCCCGCTTTTTGAAAAAAGCGGGTGGGTCCAGGGCGGAGCCCTGGCGGGGTCTGGGGCGGCGCCCCAGCGGGGTTCGGGGCGGCGCCCCGACAGGAGGAGAGGACGATGGAGACCGCATATTATACTGTTCAGACCATCAACGGCGACTACGCCTATCTGCTCTCGGACCAGGGGGTGGAAAACCAAGTGGCCATGTTTCTGCTCCCGGAGGGGACGGACGTGGGGAGCCGCCTGAAGTGCGAGGACTTCCAGTGGACCCTGGTGGAACCTTAGGCCCTGTCTGAAAAATGTCAACAAGCCCAAACAGCGGATCTTTTCCCGCCATACTGCGTTGATTTTCCTTGCAATACACAAAGTATTGCTGCGTCAAATCGCCTTGTCTGGCGAAAAAATCTCTCGCCGTTGGGCACATTTCCAATTTTCAAACAGGACCTAGATGAAAGGAACGGAAAACGCGATGCTGGAACAGATCATTGAAGTGGTGCGCCGGGCGGGGGAGATGGTCCTCTCCGCCCATGACATCGCGGCGGGCACCCACGAGAAGACCTCCGCCGCGGACCTGGTGACGGAGTACGACCTGGCGGTGGAGGCGTTCCTCAAGGAGCAGCTGCCGCCCCTGTGCCCCGGGTCCATCTTCTACGGCGAGGAGGAGGCGGAGAACGCCGACCCCAGCCGGGGCTGGGCCTTTATCGTGGACCCCATCGACGGCACCACCAACTTTGTCCGTGGGCTGCGCCAGAGCGCCATCTCCGTGGCCCTGGCCCGGGACGGGCAGGTGGAGTACGCCGTGGTCTTTGATCCCTATAAGAACGAGATGTTCTCCGCCCGCCGGGGCGGCGGGGCCTTTCTCAACGGAGCGCCCATCCACGTCAGCGAGAAGCCCCTGGCGGAGGGGATCTTCGGCATGGGCACCGCCATCTACCGCCGGGAGTACCTGGAGCCCACCATGCGTGTCACGGAGCAGCTCTTCCGCCGTGCCTGCGACTTCCGCCGCCTGGGGGCGGCGGCCCTGGACCTGTGCGACGTGGCCTGCGGGCGGGTGGAGCTGTTCTTCGAGTACAGCCTGTGCCCCTGGGACTTCGCCGCCGGGAGCCTGATCATCACCGAGGCGGGGGGCCACATTTCCACCCTCCAGGGCGGGCCCCTGGCGCTGACGGAGCGGTGCTCCGTCTGGGCCAGCAACGACGTGAACAAGGATATTTTGCGGGAGCTGGAGATTTAGGACTCATAAAACCAATAACACGGGGCGGGCCTTGCGGCCCGCCCCCGGTTGTTTACTATTCCGCCCCTAAATCGTAGTACCCCTGCCATACCTCCGGGGGCACCATGCTGCCGCCGGTAGCCCAGGCAATGTGGGTGGCACGGCTCAGGTCCACGCCGTGGGCTTCCACATAGTCCGCCCCCGCCGGGGAGCACATCAGCCCCATCCCCGGCACCCCGGCCAGGGCGCTGGGCTCCAGATGGATGCCCTCGGCGTCGGCCATTTTGTGGAGCAGCCGATACATTTTCTCATCGGACACAGTGAAGCACCCGGAGATCATGTGCTCCACCGTCCGGCCCACGAACCGGGAGGGCCGTCCCACCGCCAGGCCGTCGGCGGCGGTGCGGTTGTCGATGCCGAACTCCTGGACGGAGACCCCGTCGTGCTCCCCGGTGGCCAACCCCAGGAGCATGCAGGGGGCGTGGGTGGGCTCGGCGAAGAAGCAGTGGACGCCGTCCCCGTAGACCAGCTTCAGCCCGAAGGCCACGCCGCCGGGGCCGCCGCCCACGCCGCAGGGCAGGTACACGAACAGGGGGTGGTCCCCGTCCACCGCCACGCCCATGTCCCGCAGCTGCTTTTCCAGCCGCAGGGCCGCCACGGCGTAGCCCAAAAACAGGGTCTTCGAATTTTCATCGTCCACGAAGTGGCAGTAGGGGTCCGCCTCCGCCTGCTTCCGGCCCTCGGCCACGGCCTTGCTGTAGTCGTCGGCGTACTCCACCACGTTGACGCCCTTGCTGCGGAGCATGTCCTTCTTCCACTGCCGGGCGTCGGCGGACATGTGCACCGTCACCCGGAAGCCCAGCTGGGCGCTCATGATGCCGATGGAGAGGCCCAGGTTCCCGGTGGACCCCACCGCCACGGCGTACCGGCTGAACAGCTCCCGGAACTTCGGCTCCGCCAGCACGGCGTAGTCGTCGGTAAGGGAGAGCATCCCCTCCCGCAGGGCGATGTCCTCCGCCAGGTGCAGCACCTCGTAGATGCCGCCCCGGGCCTTGATGGACCCGGAGATGGGCAGGTGGCTGTCCTCCTTCAGCAGAAGCTGTCCCGGCAGGTCCCCCAGGGCCTTCCCCATGTGGGGGATGGGGACCAGGGGGGACTCGATGATCCCGCCGGCGGCCTCCGTCTGGGGGAACACCTTTTTGATATAGGGCGCGAACCGCTCCAGACGGGCGGCGGCGTCCTCCACGTCCGCCCGGGTCAAGGGGCAGGCGGCCAGGGCCTCAGACGCCGGCCACAGGCCGGGGTTCAGCCAGAAGGTCTCCTTCAGGTCCATCAGATCGCCGACCACGGGCACGTCCGCCCGCCACTGAGCAGGTGTTTTCACTTTTTTTCCTCCTTATCAAATAGGTGGGGCCTTCGGCCCCACATTCTTTTTTTCGGGGGCTCCGCCCCCAAACCTTTTTATTTCGGGGCTTTCAGCCCCGTGCCCCGACCTACTTTTCCCTCGTGGGAAAAGTAGGCAAAAGCACACTTAGGAGGGGGACACTTTCGACTGTGTCCCCCTCCTAAGAACCACCCCCCGCAACGACCAATGAGGGGGCTGCGGCCCCCTCTTTGGATTCTCCCCCAGCCCCGCAAGCCCTGAGAGGCGCTTCCACTGGAGGTCATGCGGGGGTTTCCAAAGGGGGGCGGGCGCCCCCCTTTGTGTCGTCGCGGAAGAGGGGGTCACGGGGGAGAAACCCCATCGAAAGGGTTTCTCCTCCCGTGCGTGCTTTTGCCTACTTTTCCCACGAGGGAAAAGTAGGTCGGGGTCCGGGGGTGAAAC
>DVGP01000097.1 GCA_018712665.1 Candidatus Pelethomonas intestinigallinarum
CCGCCTTCACCTCCGCCGGCCTGGACAGCTCCTCCGACTGGCGCTTCAAGACCCACCTGGCCAACCTGCCCATCTACTTTGAGTACCTGGACCGGGGTATCACCTATACCGACGCTATCGAGGGCACCTACCTGGACAACTACCGTGCCATCTGGGATCTGTACATCAACAACTCCACCGCCGATCCCGCCCTGCTCACCTCCATGACCGCCAACGACTCCGTCAATGAGTTCACCAGCGGTCAGGCCGTGTTCTACCAGAACGGCTCCTGGGAGTTTGCCAATGTGGTGGGCGAGGGCAAGCTCAGCGAGGATGAAGTGACCATGATCCCCATCTACTTCGGCGTGGGCGACGAGGCCAACCAGGGCCTGTGCACCGGCTGTGAGAACTACTGGTGCGTCAACAAGAACGCCAGCGAGGAGGACATCCAGGCCACTCTGGACTTCATGTACTGGTGCGTTACCGACGAGACCGCTCTGCAGGCCATCACCGGCGGCGAGGGCGCCATGCCCTCCGGCGAGACCGGCATGGGCTTCGCCATCCCCTTCAAGCAGGCTCCCGAGTCCAGCAACCCCTTCGTGGCTCTGGACGCCGAGATGACCGCTGCCGGCAAGACCCCTGTGAGCTGGAACTTCACCACCATGCCCTCTGAGGAGTGGAAGAACATGGTCGGCTCCGCTCTGGCTGTCTACGCCGCCGATCAGAGCGACGAGAACTGGGCCGGCGTGGTCTCCGCCTTCGTGGACGGCTGGGCCAGCGAGTACGCCCTGGCCAACGGCTGATCTCTCATCTGACCCGAAAGAGAAAGCATAGGCTTTCCGGGGCTGCCGGAGGCGATCCGGCAGCCCCTTTTTTCTCAACGAACGCCGCCCGGGCAGGCCGCGCGCCTGACAGGGGCGCGGCCTGCCCGGACGGCGTAAATTCCCACAAGGGAGGATAGACTGTGGAAAAAGCCATCAAAAAATACTGGCCGATCTTTGTGCTGCCCACACTGGCCGCGTTTATCATCGGGTTTATCATTCCGTTCCTCCAGGGCGTCTACCTGGCCTTCTGCCAGTTCACCACCGTCCGGGACGCCACCTTCATCGGCATTTCCAACTTCATCAGCGCCCTGCGCGACGCCACCTTCACCCACGCCTTCTGGTACAACTGCGCCTTCGTGGTGGTCAGCACGCTGGCCATCAACGTCGGCGGCCTGGCTGTGGCTCTGATCCTCACCAAAGCCATCCGGGGCACCAACGCCTTCCGCACGGTGTTCTTCATGCCGAACCTGATCGGCGGCATTGTGCTGGGCTATATCTGGCAGATCCTGCTCAACTGCGCCCTGACCCTGCTGGAGCGCCCTCTGCTTCAGCTGGACCCCACGGCGGGCTTCTGGGGCCTGGTGATCCTCATGTGCTGGCAGCAGATCGGCTATATGATGATCATTTACATCGCCGGGCTCCAGTCTATCCCCGACAACCTTCTGGAGGCGGCGGAGATCGACGGCGCCACCCACTGGCAGACCTTCTTCAAGGTCAAGCTGCCCATGCTCATGCCCTCCATCACCATCTGCCTCTTCCTCACCATTACCAACAGCTTCAAGCTCTTTGACCAGAACATGGCCCTGACCGGCGGCAACCCCGCCCACCAGAGCGAGCTGCTGGCCTACAACATCTACTACACGTTCTACGGCCGCTCCGGTCCCCAGTGGAGGGGCATCGGCCAGGCCAAGGCGGTCATCTTCTGTGTGATCGTGGTGGCCATCGCCCTCATCCAGCTGCGGGTCACCCGTAAGAAGGAGGTACAGCAGTGACAAGAAAAATGCAGCGCTCCAACAGGATCTGGAGCATCGTGATGACCGTTGTGTGCGTGGTGTATATGTACCCCATCTTCATGGTGCTCATGAACTCCCTGAAGGTGGAGAGCGCCATCAGCACCGGCACCGCCTTCGACCTTCCCGCCGCCGAGACCTTTGCGGGCCTGGCCAACTATGAAAACGCCATCGGCGCCCAGGGCTTCCTCTTCAGCCTTCTCAACTCCCTGGTCATCACCGTCACCTCGGTGTTCGCCATCCTCATCTGCTGCTCCATGTTCGCCTGGTACATCACCCGGGTCAACAACAAGATCACCAAGGTGCTGTACCTGCTGTGCGCCTTCTCCATGGTGGTCCCCTTCCAGATGGTCATGTTCACCCTCTCCTCCATGGCGGACACCCTGCACCTGAACACCCCCTGGACCTTGTGGGTGATCTACCTGGGCTTCGGCGCGGGGCTGGCGGTATTCATGTTCTGCGGGTTCATGCGCAGCGTGCCCATCGACATGGAGGAGGCCTCCATGATCGACGGGTGCAATCCCCTGCAGACCTACTTCCACATCGTATTCCCCCTGCTGCGCCCCACCATGGTCTCCGTGGCCATTCTGGAGGCCATGTGGATCTGGAACGACTACCTGCTGCCCACCCTGATCCTGGACATCAACGAGTACAAGACCATCCCCATGCTGATCCAGATGTTCCGGGGCAGCTACGGACGGGTGGAGATGGGCCCCATGATGGCCTGCATCATGCTGGCGATCCTGCCCATCGTCGCCGTCTACCTCATCGGCCAGAAGCACATCATCAAGGGCGTCGTGGCCGGCGCGGTGAAGGGCTGACAGACAGCCCTTTCCCCGCAATCGCAATCTAAACAGTAAGGAGTGATCGTTATGGACCGCGCCAGCGGCATCCTCCTGCCCATCTCCGCCCTGCCCTCCCCCTACGGGATCGGCACCCTGGGCAAGGCGGCCTACGCCTTCGCGGACTTTCTCCACGCCGCCGGGCAGAAGTACTGGCAGCTGCTGCCCCTGGGCCCCACCAGCTACGGCGACAGCCCCTACCAGAGCTTCTCCACCTTCGCCGGCAATCCCTACTTCATCGACCTGGACCTGCTGGCGGAGGAGGGCCTTCTGGACAAGGAGGACCTGGCCGCCGCCGACTGGGGGAACGACCCACGGTATGTGGACTACGGCAAGATCTACGAGGTTCGCTTCGACGTGCTGCGGCGGGCCTTCCTCCGGGGCCGGGAGCGGGACCGGGAGGCGGTGGAGCGATTTCAGGCGGAGAACCCGTGGCTGAAAAACTACGCCCTCTACATGGCCGTGAAGGCCCATTTCGGCATGAAGAGCTGGCTGGAGTGGCCCGACGAGGCCATCCGGGTCCGGGCTCCGGAGGCGGTGGCCCGGTATGAGAAGGAGCTGGCGGAGGATGTGGCGTTCTACACCTATCTCCAGTACCTCTTTTTCAAGCAGTGGGGCGAGCTGCGGGAGTATATCCACAGCTTAGGCATCCGCATCATCGGGGACCTGCCCATCTACGTGGCCATGGACTCCGCCGACGTGTGGGCGGAGCCGGAATTCTTCCAGCTGGGGGAGGGCAACATCCCCACGGAGGTCTCCGGCGTGCCCCCGGACTACTTCAGCGCCGACGGCCAGCTGTGGGGCAACCCCCTGTACGACTACGACAGGATGCGCCAGGACGGCTTCGGCTGGTGGATCCGCCGGGTGGAGGGGGCCAGCCGCCTCTTCGACGTGATCCGCATCGACCACTTCCGGGGCCTGGAGAGCTACTGGGCGGTGCCCTACGGGGCGGAGACCGCCCGGGAGGGCCGCTGGCGGAAGGGACCCGGCATGGACCTGGTGGGGGTCCTCACCCAGTGGTTCCACGGCCTGGACATCATCGCCGAGGACCTGGGTTTCCTGACGCCGGAGGTCCACCAGCTCCTGAGGGATTCGGGCCTCCCCGGCATGAAGGTGCTGGAGTTCGCCTTCGACGCCCGGGAGCCCAGCAACTACCTGCCCCACACCTACGAGCGCAACTGCGTGTGCTACGTGGGCACCCACGACAACGAGACCGTGATGCAGTGGCGGGAGCAGGCGGACCGGGCCGACGTGACCTTCGCCCGGAAGTATCTGGGCCTGAACGAGGCCGAGGGCTTCCACTGGGGGATGATCCGGGGCGGCATGTCCAGCGTGGCGGACACCTTCGTGGCCCAGATGCAGGACTACCTGGGCCTGGGGGCCGAGGGCCGGATGAACACCCCGGGCACCCTGGGGAACAACTGGCGCTGGCGCCTCCTCCCCGGGGAGGCCAGCCCCGCCCTGGCCCGGAAGATCCGGCGGTACGCCCACATGTACGGGCGGCTGTGAGCAACTTGGGGCCGGGCCCTCTCCGGGTCCGGCCCCAGGCGGAAATTGCCCCTTGCATTTCGGGGCGTCATCGTGTATAATACCAACTACACCATGGAATATTCTCCGCAAGCATTCGTGTTGAGGTTCTGGTCTCGCGCAATGGATGCCTGTGAACCATGTCAGGCGGGGAACCGAGCAGCATTAAGCGGGACGACATGTGCCGCGAGGGCGCCGGTTCGGAGCGGATGCTTGCGGAGAGTGTTCTATGGTGTCTTTTTTGGCCTATATGCGGGGCGTTGCTTCCGTACCTCTTATAAGTGGGGCCTTCGGCCCCACACCCTGAGTTACTTTTTGTACGGACAAAAAGTAACCAAAAAGCCGCATAGGGGCGGGACCCTTTCGATGGGGTCCCTCCCCTATGAACCCCACCCCCACGACGACACAAAGGGGGCAATGCCCCCTTTGGAATCCCCCGCATAGAAAGGGACTTGTCCTGAATTCCTATGGGTACTCCCGAGGGTGCGTTACAAGAAGAATGTTTCAATAAGCACTAATAGAAACATCCATCTCTTTAACAGGCCGGCAGGCGAAGTCTCGACGATAGACCCGCTGTAGATCAGATGACAAAAACCTGATTCGGTGCAGAAATGTTTCAGATCTGATAGAGACCAATTAGGAAAAGGAATCCAAAACCTTGGTTTTGGCGGTTTTTCGGTTCACTTTTGGGCGTCCAAAAGTGAACCCCGGGGTACGGGGGCGGGCAGCCCCCGAAATCTCCGGGGGTGTGGGGGCCGCAGCCCCCACAAGGTTGCGAGTAGAAAATTCTCCCCCCTGCCGGCGGAGCCGGCAAAAACCATCGGAAAGGAAGGCAAAGTGATGTATCAGGCTCTGTATCGGAAGTGGCGGCCCAAGGTATTCGCCGACGTGGTGGGCCAGGAGCACATCACAGAGACCCTGCGCCGGCAGGTGGCCCAGGGCCGTCTGAGCCACGCCTACCTCTTCACCGGCACCCGCGGCACGGGCAAGACCACCTGCGCCAAGATCCTGGCCAAGGCGGTGAACTGCGAGCACCCGGCGGACGGGGACCCCTGCGGCCGCTGCCCGGCCTGCCAGGGCATTGACAGCGGGAGCCTGCTGGACGTGCTGGAGCTGGACGCCGCCTCCAACAACGGCGTGGACCACGTCCGGGCTCTGCGGGACGAGGCCATCTACTCCCCGGCGGCGGTGCGCTACCGGGTGTACATCATTGACGAGGTCCACATGCTGTCCACCGCCGCCTTCAACGCCCTGCTGAAGATCCTGGAGGAGCC